>JAJDZL010000040.1 GCA_022824665.1 Gammaproteobacteria bacterium
TTTTACCGACGGCAGCGCAGCCTTTGAAAGCATCAATCCAGCGAACGGACAAACCTGGGCCCTGATGCCGGAAGCGCGCACGGACGACGTCAACCGCGCAGTTGAATCCGCTCACCGCGCACTTCATGATGCCAGCTGGACTAATCTCAGTGCAACGAAACGCGGCAAACTGCTTTACCGACTGGCTGAACTGGTTGAGGAAAATGCCCAGTCAATCGCTGAGCTCGAAACCCGCGATACCGGCAAGATCATTCGTGAAACGTCTGCTCAAATTTCCTATGTTGCTGATTTTTATCGATACTATGCAGGACTGGCGGACAAAATGGAAGGCGCACACGTACCGATTGATCGCCCTGACATGGAGGTGTGGCTAAAACGCGAGCCAATCGGAGTCGTTGCCGCAATTGTTCCCTGGAACAGTCAACTTTTTCTGGCCGCAGTCAAACTGGGTCCTGCACTGGCCGCCGGGTGCACTGTCGTGCTGAAAGCTTCGGAAGAAGCCGCCGCACCGCTATTGACGTTTGCCCGCTTAATTGACCAGGCGGGATTTCCACCCGGGGTGGTCAACATTATCACCGGCTTTGGTGCCGAGTGTGGTTCTGTGCTGGCATCCCATCCGCTGGTCTCGCGAGTGGCTTTCACCGGTGGCCCACAGACTGCCCGACACATTGTGCGACACTGTGCAGAAAATCTTGCCAGCTCCTCTTTGGAACTCGGTGGCAAATCGCCCTTCGTTGTCTTTGCTGACGCAGACATTGAAAGCGCAGCCAATACACAGGTATCCGGTATTTTCGCAGCCAGTGGTCAAAGCTGTGTGGCAGGATCGCGGCTGATTGTTGCCCGTTCAATCAAGGATGAATTTATTGCCCGCTTGAAACAAACCGCGGAAAACGTGATAGTTGATGACCCGGCCGATCACCGAACCGAGGTAGGGCCGCTTTGTACGCTTCGACAGCGGGATTGGATTAACGAAGTTGTAGAATCAACCATCGACTGCGGTGCAAAACTGGTCGCGGGCGGTGAAAACTTTGATCGTCCCGGCTTTTTCTACCGACCAACGATACTGGATTGCTCTGAGCACCCCGCCGCGCCTTCCGTGCGGAAGGAATTATTCGGTCCGGTTTTGTCAGTGCTTGCTTTTGATACCGAAGACGAGGCTGTGGCACTTGCCAACGATACTCCATACGGACTCGCAGCCGGGGTATTTACCACCAATCTCGCCAAGGCCCATCGTATGGTCAACAGGATTAACGCCGGGGTGATATGGGTCAACACCTACCGTGCAGTTTCACCGATCGTCCCGTTTGGCGGACACGGTCTTTCCGGCTACGGTCGCGAGGGTGGTATCCAGGCGGCACTGGACTATACGAAGGTAAAAAGCGTGTGGCTGAATACCTCTGACGACACCTTGCCAGACCCTTTCGCGATGCGCTAGCCACCTGTGTTGCGACGACTGATAGCTGCTTACTTTATCTCATGGAAAACCCCTCGGAATCCCAACCCAGAACCTTTACGGTCAGCGAACTCAATACTGAAGCAAGACAGTTGCTCGAATCCGGATTCGGGACCGTCCAATTGCGCGGCGAAATTTCCGGGGTAACCTTCTCACAACCGGGGCATTGTTACTTCACACTCAAGGATAACAAGGCTGAAATCAGGTGCGTACTGTTTGCCTTTACGATTCGTACCAACAGGATCCGGCGCGAATCTATCGAGCAGGGCAAGGAAGTGACACTTGCCGGCAAGGTTACTGTCTACGAAGCCCGGGGGAGTTTTCAGTTTCGCGTTGAATCCGTACAACTTGAAGATGAAGGCGCCTTGTACCGAAAATTTCAGCAGCTCAAAAGCGAGCTTCAAAAACTCGGCTACTTCAGTGACGAAAGAAAAAGACCCCTGCCAGAATTCCCCAAGCGGGTGGGTATCGTCACCTCTCCAAGCGGCGCTGCAGTCCATGACATCATCCGGGCATTCAACCGCAGAAACTCTCAAATAAGGCTGCTGATTTACCCGAGCGCAGTACAGGGTGAGTTTGCACCGGCCGAAATTGCCGCGGCAATCGCACTTGCAAATTCGCGCAATGAGGTTGATGTACTGCTTGTCAGCAGGGGCGGCGGTTCACTCGAAGACCTGGCGGCATTCAACGACCGGGCTGTCGCTGATGCAATTCTTGGCAGCAAAATTCCAGTTGTCACCGGTATCGGACACCAAACTGATGTATCAATTGCTGACTGGGTTGCCGACAAACCGCTGGCCACACCGACCGCCGCGGCTGAACACATCAGTACGCCATCGAAGGATGAAATGCTGCAAACACTGTCTAATCTGGAATCGGATTTACAAAATTCAGTTACTGTCACACTGAACAACCTGGAACAACGCATTGATCTTGCCGAACGCAGTCTCAAACACCCAAAACAACGAATTGAAGAGTTGAATAATCGGTTTCGCTCCCAGCTAGAGCGCATATCACTACTGGCAAAAAGCGCGATCGAATCCAGGGCAGGACAAGTCAATGTCATTCAACAGCAGCTGCTGAACCAGTCCCCTGCCAATTCAATCCGGCTGCATCACCAAAATATTGACACGGTTGCCGATCAACTGCGCCAGTGCGCCACGAATTATCTGGACAAAGTGGCCGCCCGAGTCGAAACGCTCGCGACACAACTCGAAGCCATGAATCCCAATGCCACACTGAATCGAGGTTATGCCATCATTCGACGCAAAGAGGATGGCAACATCGTATCTGATGCCAAGTCGGTCGCACCAGGTGACAAACTCAAAGCACAGCTTGCCAGTGGGTCACTTGACCTCGATGTGGACGCCGTCAACCCCTGAGCACCAGGCACTACCGATTCGCATCATACGGGTTTTTCCCGCTCCGAAACACCACTCGTACATCAGCACCAAACAGATCAAACTTTTCTCTAAAGAATTTCTCCAGGTAGCGCCGATAGTGGTCGGCAATAGAGCTGACGTTATTGCCATGAATCACCACAACCGGCGGATTTCTTCCGCCTTGGTGGGCATATTTGAGTTTCACCGGGCGACGCTTCGACATCGGCGGCGGGGTCTGTGTGACGGCGCTTTGCAGTAAGCGATTGAGCATTGCAGTCGGCATTTCAATCATCGCGGACTGGTAGGCCTTACCAACAGCATGCAGCAGCTTTTTGAGTCCCTGACGCTTGAGACCAGAGACAAAGAACGCTTCGTGATGCGCCGCGAATGCAAGTTTTCTTCTAAGTGCACGCACCACCTCAGGGCGCTCCGAGCTACGAATTCGGTCCGCTTTGTTTACCACGATGACGGTCGGCCGCCCTGCCCTTCGAACGAGCCCTGCCAGGCTCGCGTCCTGATCGGAAACAGCGTCGGTTCCATCAATCACCAAAATGACGACGTGAGCTGCTTCAATGGCCTGCAGGGTCTTCACGACGGATAGCTTTTCAAGCGATTCGCTGACCCGTGAACGGCGTCTGACTCCCGCAGTATCAAGAAAACGAAACCTTGCATTACCAACCTGTAACGGCACCGTAACAGTGTCGCGTGTGGTACCCGGAGTGTCGCTGACAATCAAGCGGCTTGTTTGACAAAGCGCGTTAATCAAGGTCGACTTGCCGACATTTGGTTTGCCGACAACGGCAACTTTGGGGCCCGGGTCCAGCCAAAGCGGGTCTTCGATTTGCGGCAGCGAGTGAACGATCCCCTCAATCATCCTTGCAACACCGTTGCCGCGGCGAGCTGAAATTGCTATCGGGTCACTGAACCCCAGCGCCTGAAATTCCAGCACTGCCATTTCATGCGCCAAACCCTCACTTTTGTTGACTACGATTGAAATCGGCGAATTGACCCGGCTCAGCTGCTGTGCAATCTGCTCATCAGCGACCGTCAAGCCCTCGGTCGCATCAACCAGGAAAATAATGACATCCGACTCCTCAAGAACTGTTTCAACCTGCTCACCGACTAACGCGGCGAAACCATCGGTGTCGTCACCAAGTCCGCCGGTATCTACAATGAGAAAATTTCGTTCTGACGACGATACCAGTCCATACATGCGATCCCGGGTTACACCCGGTACATCATTGACCAGCGCGTCCTGGCTGCGAGTCAGACGATTGAAAAGTGTTGATTTGCCAACATTCGGACGCCCGACGATGCTGATAACAGGGAGCATGGTTTGCAAGCAACCTCCAGACCTAGTGCAGTGGGCATAATGTGGCGTTCAGGCTAGCGTACGACTGTCCCCCGTTCACCAATCACGCAATCGCGCAACATTGACTTTGGATTCAAGCTATGGCGCGGCCTTTAAGGCAAAGGTTTCAATTCGCCCCGAGCGGTAATAGACAATCAGTTTATTTCCGTCAACCAGCAGGCCACCCGAGTAAACCCTTTCGCGCGCCCGGTGGCGACCGATAATCTCGCCAGACGCCTGGTCCAGCACATGGAAATATCCCAGCCGATCACTGACTACAAGTGCGTTGCCGACGAGTGCAACATTGTCGGCATCACGGTAAAGCAAAGCGTCCTGCTGCCATAGAACATTGCCATTAGCCTGATCCAAAGCATAAATCTGACTGTCGGTGTTATAGCCATAAACTGCAGAATCATTGACCGCCAGACGCCGACCGGCCGCTCTGCGATTCTCCCACTTTACGTTACCCGTCGACAGGTTGTACGCAACAACTGCTCTGGAAAGGTCCGACAGATAAAGACTGTTGCCAAACACAATGGGGTCCGATTCCCGACTTCTCAATGCGCCAAGACTGCGTTCAGAGCCAAGATAAATCTGCCATGTATCAAAGCCGCTGGATACCTCTGTTGCAATGACCCGACCGAGCGCGTTGCCGATGATGACATTGCTTTGGTATCCGACCGGCGCCGCAGAGCCAAACTCAAGAAACTCCGGCTGATCATAGATTGCATCCCACAGGAATTCACCTGAGCGCGCATCCAGAGCAATCAGATTGCCATCAATCGTGCGCATAATCACCCGCTCCTGATACACAAGCGGCGGTGCGAACACAACCTCACTCAATTGATGCTCCCACAGCTTCGCGCCATCTTTGAGATCCAGCGCATATACAGTGCCGGTATCACTGACAACGGCTGCGATTCCATTGCCGGCACCCGTTCCAGCCACGATGCGTACATTAAGTTCGGTTTCCCAACTCGATGCACCATTGTCAACATTAAAGGCAATGACTCGCCCGGCTGCAGAGGCTGCAAGCAGCTGACCGTCGCTCAAAGTCGGTCTGAGTGAAGAAAACGCGCGCTGCTGCTTTGACTGAAGTTCAACTTTGCTGCTTGCCCACTCAGCGTCCAGCACGGCTCTTTGTTGAAATTCCGTCAGCGGAGTCGGGTCCGGTACTGGAATTTTTGGTGCACCGCATGCGCTAAGCAGCAAAACTGCCGCAATTGCGGTAATTATTCGAAACATGGTTATTTCCCCAGAAGGAATTCGTTTATTTGTGTTCATGACATTGAACGAACCGTTCTCCATTCATCCGCGCCGCGAAACCGGCAATGTTTGCAAAATTTTGGCGGCGTCTCATATTGTTGATCATTGCGCGGCTTGAATCCAAAACTTTACCGTCCCATCCATAGCGACTGACTCGACATTATTCCTGCACCAGGGTGTCGTTCAATTTCAGCGTCAAAATTGTCTGATAGGCAGAATTTCCACCCAGTGCATCGATACTCGCCTGATAAGCATCTTGCGCTTCTTGATGGCGCTTCATACCTCGATAGGCATCGCCGCGCAGTTCCTGGTAATGTGACTCATACTGCCCCACGTCTGCAACACTCAGCAAATCCAGGGCCGCCTCAAATTGCGCGTCCGCAATCATCAGTCGAGCCAGGCGTATTCGGGCTGTATGCAAAGTGGCATCGTCCGATGACTTGGATATCGCATCTTCCAGCAGGCTGCGCGCTGCACCAACCTCACCTGCTTCGTAGTTTGCCCGTGCCAATAACAGACGCGCCTTTTCGGCATAATTGCTGCCTGAGTGACCATCGAGCAACTCATCAAAGGCCTGGCGCGCGCTCGAGACATCTGCCTGAACAACTGCCACTGACAACTCCTGAAACAAGCTGGAAGCAGCTTCCTGCTCAACGCGGGTGTATTCATTCCAGCCGGTCCAACCGCCGACTGCCACCACACCCAATGTCGTTCCACCAATAATCGTCCAGCGGAATTCCTTCCACCAGTTCTTTATCTGTTCTAACCGTTCGTCATCCGGTGTCATTTGCAAATCTCACTGCAGTGTGTTTCTGACATCAATTTATCCCGTCGAATTAAGCATTTCACGAATGTTATCAACAACATCGTCCAGCGCTACTGATTGCTGAGCCAGGTCCTGGCGAAGCGGCTTTATGATTGCCGTACGCCTTTCGATTTCGGATGCCCCGATTATAACGCCAAGCAATGAATTCGCTCGATCCGCGCTCTTTAGCTGCTGGGAGAGTTTCCCGCCGCCGCAATGCACAATTGCCGATATTCCTGCGGTACGAAGTTGTTGCGCCACGCGCAAGCCTTCAACCTCGGCATCATCGCCCAACACGCAAAGATAAACCTGCGGATTAACCGGCTGAAATTCAAAGCGACTGTGCTTTAGCACCTCAATCAATCGCTCGAGGCCAAGCGCAAATCCGGCACCTGCAACGGCACCGCCGCCCAACAACTCCACCAGCCCATCATAACGGCCGCCACCGCAAATTGCATTTTGCGCCCCAAGAAGATCCGTTGTCCACTCAAACACAGTATCGGTATAGTAATCCAGGCCGCGCACCAGGCGGTGATTGAGCTTGAATTCAATGTCTTGTGAACCCAAGAACACACACAGTCTTTCAAAATGACGTTGGGAGTCTTCGTCCAGGTATTCAGTCATCACCGGTGCATTGTTGATCAGGTCCTGCATGTGGGGATTCTTGCTATCCAGAATTCTAAGCGGATTGGTCGACAGCCGGCGCGCAGAGTCCTCGTCCAGTGAACTACGGTATTTGTCAAAATAGGCAACCAAATCAGTCCGGAAATTTTGCCTCGAAGTCGGACTGCCAATCGAATTGATTTCCAGGGTTGTATGCTGAGCAATATCCAATTTTCGCCACAGCATATGCGCGACCATAATGATTTCTGCATCAATGTCCGGCGTGGTCCAGCCAAATGCCTCGATTCCGTATTGATGGAATTGGCGATAGCGGCCCTTTTGCGGACGTTCATAGCGAAACATTGGTCCCATGTACCACAATTTAGCCTTGCTGCGATTGATCAGACTGTGTTCGATCGCCGCGCGAATGCAACTTGCCGTCGCCTCGGGGCGCAGCGTCAGGCTTTCGCCCCGGTTATCCAGGAAGGTGTACATTTCCTTTTCGACAATGTCTGTTTCCTCGCCGATCGAACGCTTGAAAAGTTCAGTACGCTCCAATAGCGGCAGGCGGATTTCCTGATAACCATAAAGCTCTGACACGTCGCGTATCACGTCTTCGACACTCTGCCACAACTCAGTGTCGGACGGCAGCAAGTCATTCATGCCGCGAATGGATTGAACCCGCATCGTCACAGAACTAACTCGCTGCTATCGGTGCCTGGGTCAGCAAAGCGTGTGATCTTGAATCCGAGGTTGCAAGCCTGACTGAACGTTTGGTACGATCGACGAACTGACCTTTCAGCTGACCACAGGCAGCATCGACATCATGACCCCGGGTTTTTCGGGTGATCGTCATAATGCGCTGCGCCAGCAATACATCTCTAAACCGGTCAATGACTTTTGCAGTGGGCCGCTCATAGTGCAAGCCTTCCACCTTGTTGTAGGGGATCAGATTCACCTTGGCCGGCATCTCCGTCAGAAGCCTGGCCAGTGCCTTGGCGTGCAAAACAGAATCGTTGACATCCTTGAGCATGATGTATTCAAATGTGACTCGCCAGCGTCGATCATAGTCAGCATAGCGACGACAGGCTTCCATTAACTCGGCAATCCGGTACTTCCTGTTCAACGGCACCAATTCGCTGCGAAGCTCGTCATTGGGCGCATGCAGAGAAACCGCCAGGCTCACAGGACAGTCATTCAGCAAACGGTTGATGCCCGGCACAACGCCTGCAGTGCTTAAAGTTACCCGCCGGCGGGAAAATCCGTAAGCGCAGTCTTCCAGCATGAGCTTCAGGGCTCGTATGACAGGTTCGTAGTTTAGCAAAGGCTCACCCATACCCATCATGACCACATTGGTAATTGGGCGGCGGTTGTTCTCAGTTTCCAGCTGTCGCTGTGCGAACCACAGCTGCGCGATGATCTCGGCCGAGGAGAGGTTGCGATTGAATCCCTGCCGGCCCGTTGCGCAAAATGTGCAATTCAACGAGCACCCGACTTGTGAGGAAATGCACAGCGTCCCCCGGTTGTCTTCGGGGATAAACACAGTTTCGACTGAGTTTCCATCGGGCAGTGACAACAGCCACTTGCGGGTGCCATCCGTAGATATTTTTTCTGTCGTCGAAGCAAGCCCCTGGATTTCAGCAATTTGCGCGAGTTTGCGTCTGAGCGGTTTACTGAGATCGGTCATCGCGTCGAAATCGGTCACCGCGCGCTGATGAATCCATTTCAGAAGCTGGTCAGCCCGGAATGAGGGCTCGTCCAGCTCTGCAAAGAATTCAACAAGCGCTGGGCGGGGATAACCAATCAGGTTGACTTTCATGACAGTCCGTGCCGAGTAAGTTTTAAGAAAACTTTCGCAAAACTACCGCGAGTGAATCTGATCTTCAGAAAAGAAAAAAGCGATTTCTGTCCTGGCTGTTTCCGGCGCATCGGATCCGTGTACAGAATTTTGTTCCAGTGATTCGGCCAGATCAGCACGGATCGTACCCGGAGCAGCATCTGCCGGATTCGTTGCCCCCATGATTTCACGATTGACCGCGATGGCATTACGGCCTTCGAGTACTTGAACAACAATCGGGCCGGATTGCATGTATTCGGTCAGGCTGGGAAAAAACGGCCGTTCCTTGTGCACTGCATAAAAACCTTCTGCCTGCGCCTTATCGAGATGAATCATGCGGCACGCTACGACAGAAAGCCCGCCGGCTTCAAATCGACGGTTAATTTCACCAGTCAGGTTTCTTCTTACTGCATCTGGTTTGATGATGGATAAAGTTCGTTCTACAGCCATAAAGTGTATACCTCGAAAGTGAAGTCAGAATCAGGGAGTTTGTCTAAGGTTTGGCAAGCGGACGTTTGGGAACGGGTCCGCCACATGCAATTGAATGGTTATTTTATGAAGTATTCAAGCAGCAGATTCCATCAATTCAAGCAGATCAATCGGGTGGGATGCAGTTCATCTCAATTTTTTACTGATCCCAGCAAACC
>JAJDZL010000102.1 GCA_022824665.1 Gammaproteobacteria bacterium
CTTGTGTTTGAACCGGGACTTCGGTACAAAGTTCCAGAACCACTCAGGGGGCTGTCCCGGTGCGTCCCATTGCCACTCGCGGAACGCGTCCGGTACCCACCCGTTCATGGGATTGTTTGCCGCTGGTGTTTGCTTGGTCACGGCCAAAGAAACCACAGCCGGAGAAACTGCTTCGATAACTTCGGCAAAACCCGATGACATTGTCATGGCACCCAGGTTCGTTCCAACCGGTGCAGTACCTTCGACCGCGTGAACGATCGACTGGCCGCGCAGCAACAGTGCGGATGCGGTCAATGCAACTGCAATTGCTACGACCAGGGAAAATTTTGTTAGTCGCAAATGTTTGAATCTTGCTAGTGCTTCCATTGAGTTTTTCCTCCCGAAGGAAAACTTGTTGATTGAATGATGAGAACATTCTATGACACCGAATATTGACACAGTTTTTCAGAATCATTACATTTTGTTAAGCTTTGGTGACCACTCCCCGACCAACTGGCTGAACGAACGGCAGGCTCGCCAAAATGTCGCGGAGATTCTGCCGTCAATCCATCCTTCTTTGGCTAAACCGTTAATCTACAACATACTTTCGATCCTAAAGACCACTTGGGCAGCAACCAAAAGGCGTCAATTCGACAAAAAAGATTATTTCCACACTTCATTTTTGTTGCTAAAATTCCCTTGACGTTCCTTTAAACAACTGAAATTTTGAAGCTCACGTTTGTTCGTTGTTACACAAAATATTTGCTCCAGGGAAGTGACCTGTCTGCACCGATTAACGCACTCCCGAAGACAATGCAAGCTGCGTTCATACAAGGTTAACCACAGGCTTTCTCTGCACCGCCACTGATGTCTCAATCATGACAAAACTGACTAACAATTACTTCGTTTGCCCGATTGACAAGCAGCTGTTGCGAACGCTGTCGCGCCGCTCGGACAAACCGGCATTAATCTGGTTTGGCAGCTATTTTTTGCTGCTGTCCCTGATGGGTGCAGCGCTTATCCTGACCTGGGGTACAGCCTGGGCCTGGTTCTTTTCGATTGTGTACGGTGCGCTTTGGGGCTGCGCCGCATCAGGTGTACATGAAACCTGCCACAAGACACCATTCCGCACTCGATGGATGAACGAAATTGTGCTTTGGACCTTCGGGTGGATGGTGCAAATGGAACCGGTCTCAGTCAGATGGGGACACCTTGGACACCATAGCTTTACCCACCATTCGGTTGGTGATACCGAACTTTCCGAACCGAATCCGGTGAGCTGGGGGATGCTGTTCAAGATCGGCTCCGGCCTTGGCGGTACCTATTTTTATTCGAAGTCATTGCTGCGCCAGGCGTTCGGCTACATTGCTGAAGACTTGCGCGAGATCATACCGCCCGGCAAAGTAACCAAAGCGATCAACAACGCAAGGGTGATGGTCGCGCTCTACGCACTGATGGTTGTCTGGGCATTGGTGGCTGCAACCTGGCTGCCGATTGTACTGACTTTAGGCGCGCGTATTATTGGCGGGCCCGTGACTGGCCTTTTCCACCTTACCCAGCACACCTGTCTGCAAATGAATGTCAATGACCATCGTTACTCTACACGCAGCTTTACTGCCAGTCCCCTAACCCGGTTTTTCTATTTCAATATGAACTACCACATTGAACATCATATGTTCCCGATGGTGCCGTTTTACAATTTGCCACAGCTCAGCGAAGCCTTGAAAGACCAGTTTCCAACGCCCGCAAAAGGCTTGGCAGGTGTTTACAGGGAGATTTTTTCCGGCATTATCCGGCAACGGCGCGACCCCGATTACTTTATCCCGAAGACCATACCGGAGCAAGCTGGCAAGAACGCGGAACTGAGCGCCGCGACTTAATCGACGACGCATATCAGAAAACGGTAACCGGTCGCAGCCATTCGATTGCGCAGCCATCTCGCGCGGCTTAAGCGAACGCCAGCCACAATAATTTCCGCTTGGTGTCCGATATCTGAGACCAAGACCCCCAACATATCGCGTCAGGACTTTGTTCGACCGGCTGGAGATCGTGCTTTGAACAGTCAGGTGGAAATCCCGAGTTTCTTCAACAGGCCTTCGGGCAGAGGACGCGGTGTTGCGGCTGTACCGGGAAGCAGTGCCTTCAAATCCTGCAATGCTACATTGAAATTATCGTTCAGAATAACGTGGTCAAATTCGACACAATGTTTCATATCGTCAATCGCCATGCGCATCCGTTCCTTGATGGTTTCCCCAGAGTCCCGGTTGCGTTTAACGAGCCTGCTCCTTAGGGTCGCAATCGAAGGCGGCAGCAGGAATACACGTACTGCCGAATCAAACTGACTGGCGACCTGCTGGGCACCCTGCCAGTCGATATCCAATACGACGCTGACACCAGAGCTCAAGCAGTCTTCGATGGTTTGCCGCGATGTCCCGTAATAATGGCCATAGACCTCGGCATATTCAACGAAATTGCCAGTTTCGACCATCTTGAGGAACGTTTGCTCCGATATGAAAAAGTAATCCTGTCCGTCCACTTCATTGCGTCCCATCTGACGAGTGGTGTGCGAGATGGATAGCACCACATCGGGTTCGGATTTAACCAGCGCCTTTGACAGACTCGATTTGCCGGTGCCTGATGCAGCGGCAACAATCAGTATGACTGGATCCTTATTTGGCATTAGACAGAGTAATCAGCAAAGTGCGGGTAAGAGCCAATTCATTCAACATTCTGGATTTGTTCACGCATCTGTTCAAGGGTAACTTTCATCTCGACCGCCAGTGAATTTAACGGGTAATAGGATGTCTTCGAACCGAGCGTATTGACTTCACGTCCGAGTTCCTGCAGAATAAATCCAAGTTTCTTGCCAACAACGGATTCGTTCTGCAGCGCCCGCTCGAATTCTGCAACATGTAAATTGATCCTGTCGATTTCTTCGGCAACATCAAGCTTGACCAGGGCCAGTCCAATTTCCTGCTCCCACCTGCCGGGGTCCACCTCGAGTTCCAATTCCGCCAGTTTTTCGATGAACCGGTCCTTGAGATTTTGTTGCGCCTCGGGAATGAGCTGATTTGCTTGAGCGCAACCGACCTTAAACAAATTGAGTTTGTCCCATAGCACATCCTCAATCAATGCACCTTCTCGCTGCCGCTCGGCGGTCAATGTTGCAGTCGCACTTTCAAGCAGCTGCAGCACCTGTTCTGACAATATCTCATCGTACTTCGGATCCGCCTGAATTACCCCTGGCCACTTGAGAATATCAGCGACGGACAAAGCAGATGCATCAGGTGTTCGCTGCTGAACAGCTTTGCTGTAGCCGAGCAGCAAGTCCAGCAATGAATCATCGATCCCATAATCATCGGATTCAGCACCAGTTGTGGTGAACGTCAGCGTTGCATCTATTCTGCCACGGCTTAAGTGCGTAGCCAGTATGCGTCGGCATTGCGCCTCCAGGGGTCGAAACAGCTCGGGAAGCTGCAGGTGAATATCA
>JAJDZL010000204.1 GCA_022824665.1 Gammaproteobacteria bacterium
GGTACTCTTGCCGGCGCCATTTGGGCCAATCAAGCCGCGTATTTCACCTTCTTCCACTTCAAAACTAACCTCATCCACTGCGATCAGACCACCGAATCGCATGCTGAGATTTTTGACTTCGAGAATGACGCTCATGTCGCCCTCGACCGTTTTTGCTGGTACATTTTCTTAATCTTGTGCGGGATGCTTTCCAGACCGCCGGGCAGATAGAGGATAAAGAAAATCAGTGTCGCACCATAAATTGCCGGCCTTAACTGATCAACACCGCGCAGCACTTCATCGAGAACTGACAGTACCACTGCACCCAGAATTGCGCCATAGAATGTTCTGTACCCGCCAACAATGACCCAGATCAGGATAAATACCATAAAGCCGATGTCAAACTGCTTGGGTGCGACGGTCCCGATATAGTGAACCTTCAGCGCGCCGGCAATGCCGACGAACAAAGACCCCGCGACAAACGCCAGGGCCCGATAATTCCAGGTATTCACACCGACAGACTCAGCCAGCACACCCTTCCAGTGCACCGCATGCAACGTTAAACCGATTCTGGATTTTTCGATTCGATACAGCAGATACACACAAATGCTGACGATGACGAGGACCAGATAGAAATAGGGAATGGGTTCCAGAAAGTCAATATTCATTAACTCAGGCGATGGAATCGCGCTGGTGCCGCCGGTCCCACCAAAGGGTTTAATGAATTGAATCCAGCACAGCCGAATTGCCTCGCCGGCAGCAAACGAGCCGATCAGAAAGTAGAACTGGGTCATGCGAAACAGCGGGTAGCTCAGCAACAACGCCATCGCACCGGCAACAACGCCCGCCATCGGCAGGGTAATCCAGAACGAAATATCAAAATTCTTGCTCAGCAGCGCGCTCGTATAGGCACCTACACCCATCATCACCGCATGAATTAATGACCACTCCCCGGTCAGTGTAACCAGGCGGTAGCTCACCACAACGAGAACGTTTATGGTAAGAAAGATCAAAAAATCCTGCTGATGGTATTTCAGAAAATGCGGGAGAATGAGCAGAAAAGCAAACAGCCCCGCGAGCAGCAATAAAGTGCTCAAATTCAGTTTGCCGCGGTTATTCACTGACCCGGTGCCCCATAATTCCTGTCGGTCGGACAATCAGTACCAGCACCATGATCAACAAGCCTGATATGGTTGCTATTGTGCCACTGAAATAGGTCGTAACAAACGTGTGAAAGAGTGCGTACAACACCGACGCGATGACTGCGCCTGGAAGACTTCCAACACCGCCAACGATGGTCACGATGAACGCGGTAATGATTACGTTGTGGCCCATGTGAGGATTAATGTTGGTCAGCGGCGCCATCAGTGCACCGGCCAGCCCCGCCATGGCTGCACCTACGCCAATTGCCACCATCGAAATGCGAACTGTACTGATTCCCTGTAAAGCAGCCGCTTCGCGGTCCATCGAAACAGCTCGCACCGCCCAGCCAAGTTTTGTACGAGTCAGGAAATACCAAAGTACGGCCAGGGCAAAGATTGAAACACCGATACTGAACACTCGCTGATACGGAATTCTCACTGTCTCGAAGACAATCAGCGTTCCTTCAAACGGTGGTGGCACCTGCTTTGAGGGACCTTCACCGCCCACATAAGTCGCAATAACCTGCAAAATAAACAAGACCCCAATTGAACAGATCAACCCGCCAAGCGGATCATCCGTCATGGGCCGGAACAAAAACCTCTCCATCAAAAGCCCAATTGCGGTCACTATCAGGATTGCCAGCACAACTGTAAAAAGGTACGGCACGCCGTTTTGCGCATGAGCATACCAGATTGTGTAGGCACCTATCATGACCAGCTCGCCATGCGCGAAATTAACCACGCGCATGACTCCAAAGACGAGCACGAGGCCGATAGCAGCCAACGCGTAGAACCCGCTTTGGATAAAGCCGTTAACGACTGTCTGAATCAGCAGATCCAATTAATTTACCCGAGCAAAAGCGCAGCAATAATAAAAGGGGGAGCGCGCGAGTGCCCTCCCCCTGATCAATGATTTCGATGGAAATATCAGACCGTTCGCAGCCCGTGTGCCTTCATATGCTTGATTAGCACGTCATTGTTCGCATCAAGCCACGCAGCTAAATCTCCATACTCCTGAATACGGGCTTTACCGTCGTCAACCCTGACAACTGGCCATTTGCCTATCAGCACATTGTCCAGTCCCCACAACTGACTGCCCCACCAGGAACCGCCGCCAAAAACGAAGTTCTGCTCAGTGCCGGTCATATGCTCAGTCACTTCAACCGACTCAACGCTGCCGGCTGCCTGGGCATTTTCGATCCAGTTCACCAGAATGACCGGATACTCCCAGGCAACTGCCGTCCAGTCGTTAGGATGGTTTGCAAGAAAATCTGCAGAAAAGCCAGCGGGATCCGGGAAGTTAACGCCTGCCAGAGCAGGATCGTCAAAATCAGGAAACTGAAAAATTGTGCCATTAACGAAGTCTTCACTCGTCTTGGCAATAATTTCATGATAGTAATCCAGCGTGCAGGAAATCACTTTCCCTTCAAATCCCTGATGGTACAGCTGCTCCATGATTGGTGTCACGTAGAAACTGGTTGCCATGCAGAAAATATCGGGATTTTTGGCCAGCACTGAACTGACAATCGGCGCAAAGTCTGTTACGTCGAAACCGTGCAGGTTGGTGTCCACCACCTCAATTCCAGCCACCTCAAACGCAGCCTCATAGGTCGCGGTCGATTGCAATCCGTATTCAACGTCGTTGTTGGTTACGATGACTGCTGTTTTCGCATCTGGATGATTCCTGGCAAGCCATTCCACCCCGGTTACGTTGTAGAGCGGGTGTGACTCGCAAGTCGCAACCAGGTGTTTCGAATCAGGTGTGATATCGCTTGGCAACAGTGTCGTAGTGAGCACTTGCTTGCGCATTGCCCAAGGCAGTACAGCCGCAACTGTTGAGCCTCCAAGCATCATTACCATCTTCGCATCATCTTCAAGAACCAGTTTTTTCATACCCTGAACAGCTTTATCTGTTTCGTAAGCATGATCGTAGCTTGCAATGTTGATATCGTAGGTTTCACCACCGATGGTCACACCACCTGCTGCATTAATATTCTTGGCGATAATTTCGCAGCCATAGTAGCCGGGCAGTCCCCAGGGTGCAAGGTCACCTGTCATCGGAATATTCATCCCGATAGTAAGCTGCTTGTTTGCAGAAAATGCGCGGCTAGGAATAATGCTCGCAGCCGTTGCCGTAGTCGCGCCTGCAGCTACTTGCTTCAGAAATTTGCGACGAGATGTGTTTGTTTTTGTAATTTTCATACTTTCCTCTCAGTAATTTTTTGTATTGTGTCCCTTTATACGAAAATGTCAGTCTAATCTCAACTCTAATAATCGAATCATAAGTTCGCATTCGTCTGAATGCGATACTGTGCAGCATACCCAAGAACGCAAGTTGATATACGTCAGTCTATGCCCATGCTGTATTAAAGCGCGTTCAGAGCATTGAATCTTACTTGATATATGTTACGAATTATTCTCTCATGGTGGAGGAGAATTTTCTGCACACATGAAACAAAAAGATCAAATTGAATGCGACCCAATTGAGGTAGAATCAACTGCCGGCAAAGTCAATCGTATGAATAGACGAACAAAAAAACTCAAGCTGCGGCCCTTGGTTTCAATTTACTCCCAACGTCATGAAGATTGCGGATAGACCGTCCTATGTTGTGCAAGGCGCACTGCTGATCGTGGCGTCGATGTCACTGATCGGACTGATCGACAATTTTGTTCGCATCATTGCTGAAGAAAGCGGTTTGTGGCAGTTCCACATGTTTCGTTCGCTGATTGCGCTGCCGATTATCGTGTGCTACTGTCTGCTGCGCAAGCAGAGAGTTTTGCCTGTGCGTTTTTGGCCAGTCGCATTGCGCTCAGTGCTGATGGCGCTGGCACTGATCATTTATTTTGGATCAATTACCCTGATGCCCATTGCTGAAGCAGGGGCAACGCTGTTCAGTGCGCCGATATTCGTGCTGATTTTCTCGGTGCTGGTGTTTGGCGTCCGCGTTGATATGTGGCGAGTCGCTGCGGTCATTGTCGGATTTACCGGCATGCTGCTCATTCTTCGACCGGACCCGCAAAGACTGGACGTTTTGACGCTGCTGCCGCTAATGGCTGGTATGTTTTATGCGTTTGGTCAACTGACCACGCGGCACCTTTGCGCAGACGAGTATACGTCTACATTACTGACTGGATTTTTTGTTGCGCTTGGTGCATTTGGGCTGCTAGGCACTATTTTCTTCAGTCTGGTCAAGGTGCCTGAATCCTGGCTGCTTGCCGCGCCCTTTTATTTCACAGGCTGGGTGGCTCCCAACGAGAGATTCCTTTTCTGGACTGCAATTCAGGCATTCGGCTCGCTGTTTGCAGTATCAGGTCTGATACGGGGCTACCAGGTCGCGGAGCCAACCTATGTTTCTGTTTTTGAATACAGCATTTTGATATTTGCCGGATTCTGGGGGTGGATTCTCTGGCGAGAGATGCCTGATGAGATTGGATTTTTGGGAATTGCAGCAATCGTCATCGCAGGGATCGTGATCACTGTACGGGCAAAGAAAACCACCCACGCGTCTACCAGATAACAAAATTGACCTGTTGATGCCCGGGTCTGGCATTCGAATGCGATACCCCGCGGCAGCTGCTGACGATTACGATTGGCTAAGCAAGACTAATCGATTCGTTCCAGTGCGATTGAAACACCCTGGCCCACGCCAACACACATGGTACATAAGGCATAGCGCCCGCTTGTTTTGCGCAACTGGCTGACTGCGGTCGTCACCAGACGAGCACCGCTCGCGCCAAGCGGGTGACCCAGTGCTATCGCACCGCCATTTGGATTCACTCGCTCATCGTCATCTTCAAGACCCAGTCCACGCAGTACTGCCAGTGCCTGAGCAGCGAATGCTTCATTCAACTCAATGACGTCGAACCGGTTCAAGTCAAGATTAAGCTGCTTGAGTAATTTCCGTGTCGCCGGGATCGGACCCAATCCCATCACGCGTGGAGCCAGGCCGGCACTCGCCATGCCTAATACTCGTGCCCGCGCAGTTAAATCGAATTTGCTCACTGCAAGTTTGTCAGCCAGCAATACTGCACAGGCGCCATCGTTAATGCCCGATGCATTGCCCGCAGTGACAGTACCACCAGGCTTGATGGGCGTGAGCGCGGCGAGCTGATCCATGGAAGTTTCTCGCGGATGTTCATCGAGATCAATGCGCTTGCTGGCGCCGGATGAAGAAGGCACCTGCACCGGGACAATTTCTTCAGCAAAAAATCCCTGCGCTTGTGCCCGGGCAGTTTTTTGCTGCGAACCCAGGGCAAATCGGTCTTGTGCCTCGCGCTCCACCTCACACTCAGCGGCGACATTCTCGGCTGTTTCCAGCATCGAATCGACACCGTACGAAGACTTCATCTCGTCATTGATGAAACGCCATCCGAGTGTCGTGTCATAAACAGTCATGCGTCGGCTAAAGCCGGTTTCTGCTTTTGGCATCACAAAAGGTGCGCGGCTCATGCTTTCGACTCCTCCGGCGATAATCAGATTTGCCTCACCGCTCCTGATGGCTCTTGCACCGATACCAATGGCATCCATCCCAGAAGCGCAC
>JAJDZL010000046.1 GCA_022824665.1 Gammaproteobacteria bacterium
TGAGCGACACTCAGCAGGTATTGCGCGAGTGTGGTCTTTCGAGATTTGCAGCCAACCGGATCGTGAATCTGGAACCGCTTTCAATGGATGATGCAGCAGGTTCCTTCAGGCGCATGCTGGATACTTATTTCACGGGCGAAGTGGAAGAGAAGTCTCATTGGGAAAGTGCTCTTGCAGAGTTATCGCAAGGGTGGCCGCAGCACATTAACCGGATCGGTGTCGCGGCAGGTTGGGTGATACGCGCCAATCAAGGACGGTTGGAAAGGCATTTGCTTGAGGAGGCATTGGAAAATGGAACCAAACAGAAAAACGACTACTATGCGGGACGGCTTGCGGCCGGATCCCAGGATCCTGAATTGTACAAACATCTTGCCTTGACAGCTAATCGTCATCCGAATGGTATTTTGTCCCGTAGAGAGCTCAGACGACTTGCGGCACCTGAGTTGGAGGAAACTGAGGAGTCATTCAATGACTTTCTGACCAATGCGCTACATGCTGGTTTACTGGCTCCGGTGGTGAATCTCCCGCATCGTTACAAGTTCCCGATCCCGTCTTTGGCTGATTATCTGCGTTCACTGCCGGTGGATTCACCACAAATTCACTGAACCGAGTTCAATCTGCACTTGACCAATTATTGCAGCAGAATATTGAATCGTCTGCGTATTTCAGCATCTGCTTTTGACCCAACATAAGACGGGCGATGAGTCGCAAGTAAGTGTCTGGCTCGTACATTTGCCTGTTGTTGCATCGTGTGCTTGCCTGCATCGGTCCATCCGGCAGGGTCCTGACGGTCTGAAAGAGATGGATAAAAGTAGTCTTTTTGCATCGATTGCATGGTGTCGATACCGCCAAGAAAATGACCCTCTCCAAAAACCACTTCTTTGATCGATTCGAATCCAAGCGTGTGTTCATTAACTTCGATACCTCGAAGCAAACGATAGACATGCGACAACATCTCATCATCAATGACAAACGCTTCAAACGATGCGCCCAACAAACTTGCCATCATACCCGAAGATTCATAAATCAAATTTCCGCCAGCCAGTCCAACTGCGGCTGCAGTCAATGCTTTTTCAAGCCCCATTTGTGCGTCAACCGATTTTGCATCCGCCATGCTGCAAGCAACGCCTGACGGCAATCCCAGCCAGTTTGTGAGCTGGGCTGATGCAGCATTCAGCAACGCAATTTCACCGCCACTGCCAGAAAAAGAACCGGTTCGCAAATCAATCACAAAAGGCCAGTTTGAAAAAATCATCGGATAACCTGGCTCAACTACGTTAACCATAATCAAGGCAGCCAGTGTTTCAGCCAAAGTGCTGGCCAGCATCCCTGCCAGCGGTGCCGGTGCGGTCGCGCCCGACTGGGCAGCGATAATGCAATTTATTGGCATCCTGTGCTGCATGGCTTCCAGCGCAACAAGCACTCCATCTTCGCCGTAGCGAAGTGGCGATATAACCGGACTGATATGCGCCTTGCAAAATGGACGCCTGCGAAAGCGCCCCGCTCCGCCCATTGCCGTGTCAAAGAGCTCAATCACCGGCTTGACATGCTCGGCAACAAAAAAGCTGGTTCCCACCGGTTTGGTCGTCCCCTTGACCAACGCATATGCCGTATTGATATCGAGATCGAAGTTGTCGGGAATGTCTGTCGCAACACAGCAGCGAGTAAACCAGGCAACATTTTTCAGCGCATCAGCCAGACAAGTAAAGTCATACAAATCTTTGAGTGTCGATGGGCGATAGTCGCCGCTGTCGAGATCCAAAGTTTGCACAGCCGCGCCACCGGTACCAAAATAGACTCTTTGTGCGCCGACTTCAATGTCATATTTTGCATCACGGCCGTAAAAGACAAAGGAACGACATGCACCTGCAATGATGTCTTCAACCATACTCTTGGGAAAACACAAGCGCCCTTCCTTACCTGTCTGAGCACCTGCCGCAAGCGCCTTTTCAGTCAGCACCGGTGGCGACTGATCCATCCCGATCTCAGCAAGAATGCGAATCGCCGCAGTATAGATGTCTTGCAGCTCAGTGTTGCTGAGAGGCTGATAGCGACCACCCGTTGGCCCTGGTGGGCACGGATCAATTGCCGGCGGTTTTGCCCGCAGTGCCCGCATTGCTTCGCGACTGGATTGACCGCTTCGTCGGCTGTGTCGCACGGCCATCAGCACCGGCTCCGTAAGTTTTCAGGATCATAAAGACTGGCAGCACAAACTTTGGCAGAAAAGCGCTCGCCAAGAATTCCGACTTCGAGTTTCGTGTTCCGCTCTAAGGCACCGGTCGCTACGTAAGCATACGCGATGTTCTTTTGAACCCGGTGGCCATAGCCGCCGGAGGTCACTGAACCGACCTGCTGCCCATCCAGGTAGACTGGGTCACCACTTTGCGCAGGAGCATGCTCACAGTCAACCTCCATCACAACCAATCGACACCGGTCTCCCCGGTGCAGCTCATCTTGTAGAGCCTGCTCGCCGACAAACCCCGTTTTTCCCGCCTTCACAAAACGCTTAAGGCCGGCTTCGAATGGATTGAATTCGTAGATCAGATCTGCCTTCCAATGTAAATACCCTTTTTCGAGCCGCATGGATTCGGTCGCATACAGACCGAACTCAACCAGATTAAGCGCGTTGCCTATCTGCTTCAGAAGGTCATAAATCCCAATCAGACTCTCGTTACCAACGTGCAACTCATAGGCCAGCTCGCCACTAAAACTTACCCGCAGTACAGCGACCATCGCGGCACCAATATTCATCCACCGCATTCGCATCGGTGGGAATGACGCATGCGACCAGTCATTTTGCCCGGCAGCAGCTGCCAGAAGTTCACGCGCCCTGGGCCCCGCGACGACTAGAGTTGTATGACTGGATGTCTTTTCAGTCAGACGCACAGAGTCAGGTTTGTGTGCCGAAAGCCAATCCCAATCATGCCACTCAGCGGCCGCAGCCGAGCCATACCAGTAGTGATCGTGTCCCAGTCTCGCAATCGTGGCCTCCGACAAAATATGGCCACTGCTGTTCAACAAATAACAAAGGCTGACCCTGCCATCGGTATTCGGTATCGCACTTGAGGTCATCTTATCCAAAAACTCCCCGGCACCATTTCCGCGAATTTCATAACGATTGAAACCCGACACCTCCATCAGACCAACACCCCTTACGATACCTGCGACCTCGTTTGCAACCACATCAAATGTCGGTGTGAAGCGAAAAGAGTGTTCATCCACAAAATCTGCCGAAGGTTTGAAAAATAACACCCGCTCCCAACCGTTTACCACACCAAATTCGCAATGTTGTTGTTTCAACTTCGGATAAAGCGGTGTGGTGCGCAGCTCCCGGGCCGCCTCCCGATGCTCGTGCGGCAAATGATAATCGAACTCTCGCTGGTATTCTTCGATCGCCTTTTGACAAGTCGTTTCGATGCTCGCCCATTCGCAAAATCGCCGCGGGTCAAGATACCAGGCATCCCATTCACACTCACCGTGGACAATGATTTCGGCCAGCACCTTGCCAAGTCCCCCGCCCTCACCAATTCCAGCCCGCAAACCGAGGCAAGCGTAAGCATTGGGAATGCCAGGAATTGGCCCAACCAGCGGAGCACCATCGGCGCTGTATGTGATGGGTCCGTTGATTACTGTATGAATACCGGTATCAGTCAGTGCAGGCAAACGCCGGAATATTTTCTCCATATTGTCCAAACAGCGCTCGAGATCTGACGGACACAATGACTTGGTGAAGTTGGGATCAATGCCGTCCAAACCAAACGGCTTGCAGTCGTGTTCATAAACACCAACCAATAGGCCGGACTTTTCCTGTCGACTGTAAAAACTCGCGCCTGGATCTCTAATGATCGGTACACGGAAATCAAGTGCTTCAAGCTCCGCAATAGGCTCCGTCAGAAAATACATATGCTCCATTGAGATGACCGGGTGGCTGACACCAAGCATCGAACCAACTTCATTGACCCGATAGCCACTGGCATTGACAACAATTTCCGAGGTGATGTCGCCAAGTTTTGTGTGAACGATGAACTGACCACTGGCTGTTCGGGTTATTGCCTCTACCGGGTTAAACCGATAGACACTGGCACCTGCATTTCGAGCGCGTCTGGCGAGTGAAAAAACCAGCTGAGCCGGGTCAATATCCCCATCCAGAGGATCCCACCAGGCACCGAGCAAGCCTTCAGTCTTCATCAAGGGATGTCTTATCGCTACTTCAGCCGGGTCGATGAACTCCATGTCAACGCCAACTCCGGCAGCCATGCCAATGAAATGGCGGTAGGTATCGACCTCATCGGAGGTATGCGCGAGTCGCATCCCCCCGGTGATGTGATAGTTAATTGGATATTCGGGGTCCGCCGCCAGTTCCCGGTATAAATTGATTGAGTGGCGTTTTAGCGCAACCATCGTCTGATTGGCACCAAATTGGGTGACCTGCGCAGCAGCATGCCATGTTGAACCTGAGGTCAGCTCGTCGCGTTCCACCAGAACGACATCTGACCAGCCCTCGCGGGTCAGATGGTAAAGTGTGGAAACGCCACCGATTCCGCCGCCAATAATGACAACTCGAGCGTGCGACTTCATCATTCAGAGCACAATTGATTCAACTTGATTGTTAGACCACCCAACAGGACATTAACTGTCAGTTGAACCGTATTTTCCTTGAAATTTATTTCGCTTTGAAAAATTTCTAGATTTTGTGCGACGATAGACGCTACTCATGGCCGTTTAGATATCTTATGCCCTTGGATTGACAAAAAGGCGGTATCGGAACTCACTTTGTATTGTAAAGGAATTGAGATTGAAGACAGAATTCGTTGATGAAGAAAGCTTGAGTGCATGCCCAAAAATACGCAATGTTCCCGTTATTTAAACATCCGAAATTAATGCAATATTAACCAGTGCCGGTCACCATAATTGCCGTAAGCAATTTGGCCATTAAAGTACGTCGTTCATGTGAAGTAATCCATTCAATCCGGTCATCCAAGTCCTAAAGAACGATTGACGTTAGGTACGAATAGACACTTCGATAAAATCATC
The DNA here is from genome assembly GCA_022824665.1 of Gammaproteobacteria bacterium. Classification (GTDB taxonomy): domain Bacteria; phylum Pseudomonadota; class Gammaproteobacteria; order Arenicellales; family JAJDZL01; genus JAJDZL01. The sequence continues at coordinate 5,035 of JAJDZL010000046.1, forward strand.
CATCATTACTGATTTAAGTTATTTTGTATAGGATTGAGTAAATTTACTCAATCCTATACAATGCATTTTATGAATAGATTCGAACGTGACTCAAAAAAAACATTACTTGATCGTTTCAGTGAGCCTCCTGAGCGTATTTTAATCGTAGCAGGACCACGCCAGTGTGGTAAAACAACCGCTCTGTTACAAGCACTTAAGGACTGTAGGTCCGGCAATCTTTACGTGCCAGTCGATCAGCCAGATTTTATCGACAGGCACTCTCCTTTAGAAACTGAAAGTACAAACGCAATTGGTTGGCCCAATGACCATCAGTTATTTCGTGTTACTCAGCCGGATAAAGAATGGCTTATCAGGGTATGGCAATTGGCAAGATTGGAAGCGCAAAAATCCGAATCCGGCTACATCCTTGCATTGGACGAAATCCAGAAAGTTCCAAATTGGTCAAAAATTGTCAAGGGTTTGTGGGATGCTGATCGAATCGACGGATTGCAAATGCACGTCGTGCTTTTGGGTTCCGCACCACTTCGAATCCAAAAAGGGTTGACCGAGAGTCTTGCTGGAAGATTTGAGACCATTCGTTTAAAACACTGGTCATACGCGGAAATGTCTGCGGCGTTTAACTTTGACCTGGATCAATACATTTACTTTGGTGGTTATCCGGGCGGAGTGTCGTTAATTGCGGATGAACAACGCTGGCGAAACTACATTCTGGATTCGTTGGCACAAACTAGCATCGAGCGAGACATTCTCGCAATGCAAAAAATTGATAAGCCGGCCCTGATGAAACAACTGTTTAAATTGGGTTCGAGTTATTCTGGAAAAGAACTTTCATTCAACAAGATGCTTGGATCTCTTCAGGATGCAGGCAACACAACGACTTTGGCGCGTTATCTCGACCTGTTGTCACAGGTGGGCCTTATCACAGGACTGCAACAGTATTCCGTGGAAAAATTTCGCCGACGGGCATCTTCCCCAAAGCTCAACGTAAACAACACAGCTTTGATGTCTGCGAGTTCCGATCACACTTTCGAAGAGGCTAGAGCTGACAAGACTTTCTGGGGACGGTTGGTGGAAAGTGCTGTGGGCGCACACCTTTTAAATACTCATAGCTCTTATGCTGAGCTTTGCTACTGGCGTAAGAACAATTTCGAAATCGATTTTGTACTTGCACGTGGCAGGCGGATTACGCTAATTGAAGTAAAAAGCGGAAAACAACAGATTTCTTCAAAAGGATTTCAGAAATTTGAGAAACACCACGCAAGTCGTGAGGTTTCAATCAAACGCATCGAAGTCAGCAGCAGCGCCACCTTACTTGCGGAGTTTCTTGCAACCCCCGTTTCAGAATGGCTCGAATGACCATGAGCTACACTGCTCCTAGAACTTGTACAGTAATTGAAAGATCTCATAAGAACAACGCTGGGCGTTGTTCTTATCCACTTGAAGAATTGCGGCACCTTGATGCATACGTTTTGCTTGGAGCACCGGGCTCGGGCAAGACTACGTCGTTTGAAATTGAAGGAAAGCTTTCAGGTTGCCGCTTTATCACAGTTCGTAATTTTCTCACACTGAATGATCAGCATGCTTATGGTGATGAAACATTATTTTTGGATGGACTAGACGAAATGCGGGCCGGCGACCGCGATGGCCGCGTGGCACTAGATCAGGTTCGCACAAAACTGCAACAACTCAACAATCCCCGTTTTCGCTTGTCTTGTCGTGAAGCGGACTGGTTTGGTGCCAATGACCACGCGCATCTGGAGACTGTATCGCCAAATGGTCAAATTGATGTTTTTCGCCTCGATCCTTTGACCGAGGAACAGGTAAGTGAAGTGTTGCGCAATAATTCTGAGGTTGCCGATCCGTCAAATTTCATTGAATCAGCCAAGAGGCAAGGTATTGCAAGTTTGCTTAGCAACCCGCAAACACTAAAAATGCTGGTCTCAGCATTGGGAAATTCAGGGGAGAATATTTTTCCTGGATCCCGGGCAGAAACAT
>JAJDZL010000058.1 GCA_022824665.1 Gammaproteobacteria bacterium
TATTGAAAAGCCAGCTGCGATTTGCAACGACTCGGACCGACTGGGATGGTTTCGCGAGCCGAAGTGTTGCCAGACCTTGGTGAAAGAGGGTGGGTAATATATTGAATTCCCTTGTTTACTTTAATTTCGTCTTGACGCAACTGACCTTGATCAAGACTCGGATAACTGACCGCGCCGGACTTCTAAGTGGATATCTCGCACTCACACGTGCTGAACGCTCATACGAGACGCGAATTTCTGGCTATTTGATTGACACCTCCCGAGTCCAGCCGTAGACGTCCTCTACTTCTCCACGCTGGATGCCAACGATGGTTTCGTAAAGTTTCTGACTGAAGGGGCCGATTTTTCCATTGCCGATCTCATATCGCTTGCCTCGGTATCCAATGCTCCCGACCGCGGTAATCACAACCGCTGTTCCACAGCCGAAAGCTTCCTGCAATGTTCCTCGCTTGATGCCGTCAATGATCTCATCAATATCGATCATTCTTTCCTCACATTCAATCCCCATCGCGCGCGTAAGTTGAATAACACTATCGCGGGTTACGCCGGGCAGAATTGTGCCGCGCAGCGGCGGTGTGACCAGTTTACCGTCAAGCAAGAAACAAATATTCATTTGACCGACTTCTTCGACATATCGGTGTTCAACGCCATCTAACCACAATATCTGGGCATAGCCTTCCTGCCTGCCTTCGCTGGAGGCGAGAAATGTCGCCGCGTAATTGCCACCCACTTTGGCAAATCCCGTGCCGCCCTGAATTGCCCGGGTGTATTTTTCCTCAGCTTTCAGGGCAACAGCCGGGGCATCAGCACCGAAGTACCCGCGCACAGGCGAGGTAATGACCAGAAATCGGTACTGGTTGGCGGGTCTGACGTCAAGATTGCCTTCGTCTGCAAACAGCACCGGTCGAACATATAGCGCCTGTCCTTCATAAGGTGGCACCCACTCATGATCGACGCGAACCAGCTCCTCAATGGCACTCAAAAAAGTCTCTTCTTCCACTGGCGGTATGCACATTCTCTCGCACGAAGCCGTCAGTCTCTTATGATTCATCTGCGGTCTGAACAGCCTGATTTTTTCATCCACTCCCCGGTAGGCTTTCATCCCTTCGAAAATTGATTGTCCGTAGTGCAGGGCGGCTGAGACAGGATTGACCTCAATCAGACCAAACGGCTCAATGCGGTGATTTTGCCAATGACCATCGTCGTATTCCATCGCGAACATGTGATCGCTGAATTGAGAACCAAACTGGAGATTCTTAAAGTCGATATCACAAATTCGGCTCTGCTTGATTTTCTTGATATTAATGCTGGTTGTCATCCTTTTTGCGCCTGTTGGGTTTTGGAAATTAATGCCTGTTCTGAGTGTCGCTGAACATGACTTAATTCAAACTGAATCCTCCATCCGGTCTTCTCGCATGACCGGTTTCGGTCCACTTAAATTGTATATTCCGATATTGCTGAAAGTTGCCTTACTCGAAACGGGCATTGCAATTTCAAATGACAAGTACTTCTCCCATTCCCTGAACATTTCTGTCGCCGACGAAGCGACGCAGCGGAAGGTCTGGAAATCGATTGAGGTCAACGCCGCACTCCTTTTTTACAATAACAGATTTCAGTAGGCTAAAAAATGCCAGATGCCTCGTTTCCTGCTCAAAAAATGAGGCGTGCGCCAGTCGTGGATTGATATTACATACAATCGTCCCGCGCCGCATGTGAGTGCCCGGAAATTGCGGCGAGTCGCCTAGCAGCACTGCAGTGCCCCCAATCATACTGGAACACGCGCCGTCTCCAACATTACCGTTCACTACGATTACCCCGCGTCGCATTCGATGTCCAGCTCGGCTGCCAGCGTTTCTTTGAACAAAAATATAACCATCATTCATGCCCAATTTTGCACCCGACAATGGTGCCGCCAGCCAATCTCCGGCATTGCCCAAAATATTGATCGTACCACCTTTCATCCCACATCCCGCATAAGCACCGACTGAACCCGAGACTTCCAGCGTAGCGCCGCGCAGCGAATGCCCTGCAAAGTCACCCGCGTCACCGATTACAGAGACAAAACCATTGGCCCAGCCCTGACCGATACGATTCAGTTTGTTACAGGAATTGGCAATCATTAAGTGCTTGCTCCGGACACCTGACACCCTGAATAAATCGCCAACGAAGTGAAATTCCCGCCCTACACTGATCAGCATGTTCTCAACTTCATTGGTCGAGTGATTCCTGACAACCTGCTCGGTGATTTGGGACATGTCTACGGGCGCGGTTACTTTCCGGTAGAGCATCAGCTCGCGAGGTTTCATTCAAGAACCTCGTGCAAGTGAAAATGAAATTTACCCAGTTTGCCACCAAAATTTGACGCGGTAATTTCCATTAGCCCCGCAGCCCATTCACCGGAACATGCGGCATTGATGCCATGTCGCATCGCCTGACTAACCCGTTCTTCACTGATGCCGTCAATAACAATTTCCAGTACCGTGTTCGCACCGCGCGGCAGATTTGTTGCGACCAGTCCGCGTAATGTTGGACAGTAGGCGTCATTTGTTGAGGCGACCAGTTGTCGATACTTTGAGCCGACTTTTGAACCGGAACGAACCACTCCTCCGGGAAACGGGGTAATGGTGCCGGCGACATCGTGAATCGCTGCAACTGCGCTTTCAGCCGCTGCCAGCGCGTGATCGATATCTCTTGCAACGATCAGAAAATTGCCGCCCCCGATTGCATCGATGCGATGGGTCACGTCTTCACATACGAATTCCCCATCCATGACTGGAATCCGCCAGTAGCGTCGGTTATCTAATTTCTTCGAGATTTGAAATCCGTCACCAAAATACCGAAGCGCCTTGCCCAGCGCGACAGGCTTGCCTTCATCAATGCCGGAGTAGACGGCACTGGTGGGGGAGGTCAAAAGACACTGACCGACCCGGTCGCGGATCTGCTCTTCAAGCTGAGAGCCTGACATGCTAAAAAAAAGAATCGCGGCACCTGGCCGGTGATCTGGCGTCTCATCGGCAGTTAACTCTCGCTCGAGGCCCGCTTCAACTTTACAGGCAATCACCGAGGTTGCAAACCCCGTTACCGATTGCACGGCATGGCTGACCCATTTGCGATTGTGAGCAGTTACGATGACCCGCGCAGCCTGCATTGGAAAAGCCTCTGCAAAAGTCTCCTGTATGGATACACCGTTGATTTTCAACGTCATGTTTCATCACTCGTCTGTGTAGACAACTTTGGATCCGATTGCATTTGCCATCTCATCGTCGCTGATTCTAAAGCCCGATAATCGGATCATCCGGGTGCGGCGAAAATACCGGGTTAATTCTCTTGCAATGCTTCGGTCATAGTTGATTCTCTGACGTATTGTGTTGCCCTTAATTAAAGGGTTAACAATTTTTCCATTGGAAACCACTGTCGTACCGCTTTTGATCACTCTGACCGGGTTCCGAAATACGGTCTCCCAATTCTCCCCGGGCTTGTAAAGTACGACATCGCCCACCGCACCAAAACCGAGATGACCGTGATTATGCAGACCCAGCGACCGCGCTGGCCCGGCTCGTGTGATGATGGCTATTTCGTAGAGCGAGTATTCTCGATCAATATCCCCAACCTGGCACATCTGCCTGGCGCTTTGATTAATGGTAGACAGCATATCGTTTCGATAACTGCGGTCCATCAGCAAGCGGATCAGATGCGGATATGTGGTAAACGATGCGCCATTTGGATGATCGGTTGTCAGGAATACCTGCCACGGGTTTTGAATGGTCAGGAAAAGCTCCAGTCCGATGCCCCACTGCAAGGCATTGACAAACTGCTTTGAGCGATATCTGAACGGCACCACCCCACAGCCGGCTTCGCATTCAATATCCATGAACGTTGCTTTTTTTGGTGACGCCAAATTCCGGTTATTGAATTGGTGCATCGTATCAGCCGAAATGGTGATGGTTTGTCCGAACATTACATGACCTACATCAACGGACAGGCTGGGATTGTTATTGACCTGCTCTGAAATCTCGAGTGCGGCAGAGGAAAACTTTCGCTTGCCCTCGGTCCCGTAGCTGTGAAACTGTACATGGGCCAGGTGCAGCGGTTTTCCATCAGCAGCATTGATGGTATTGAGCGTTGAATTGATATTTCCGGGCACACCGAGATTGCTGCAATGTGTATGCACGGGGTGCCTAAGTTTGAGGTCTGCGACTGCATCGGTCAGTGTACGAACAATCTGGCCGGGTGTTACACCGAAATATGAATGCGTTTCGTCGACATCCAGTTTTCTTTGATTAAATTTGAACGCGCTGATGCCACCCGGATTCACCACCTTGACACCGGTACACTGGGTCGCATCCAGCATCCAGCCGACGTAGTCTCGAATTTTCTTTGGATCAGCCTTGTCGGCAAGCAGTTGAAGAAAGTAATCGTCATTGCCGAGTACCAGGTAGCCGCCCGTGTCGAGCAGTGGGGTATCCGCCATTTCAAGGTGAGCCAGTCGGGCATTGGCGGGAACCACCGCTGGCTCAAAACAAACCGTATAGCCGAGTTTTGCATACTCGTAACCCGTAGTGAAAGTGGACGGAATACCATGACCGCATCCAGAATGCTGTTCCCCTTCGTGCAAAACGCGATCAGAGTGCATGTCTTCGGTCATCATCATTCGGGCAATGTTGACCTTGCCTCCCCCAATGTGCGAGTGTATATCTATACCACCTGCCATTACGATCAAACCATCTGCATCGATTGTCTCGTCAATCCGCTCGTGCGGATAAGGACTGTGTCCGAAACGCCCGTTCCTGATATATAGAGTACGTACCTCGCCATCGATTCCTTTGATGGGATCGTAAACGGTTCCTCCCTTGATTTCAGTTAACATCCAGCTTGCTCAGCATCAGTGTAAGTACATTAGCACAGGGTGCCCAGGAAATAGCATTCGTGTC
>JAJDZL010000158.1 GCA_022824665.1 Gammaproteobacteria bacterium
TGAATGCCCGCGTTGCGGCGGGTCAGACAAGATCACACACCGCAAAAGTCGAAAGCCGCAACCTTTCTGGTGCAAGCCATGTCGCAAGTATTTCAGTGTTCGCATTGGCACCCAGTTTGAAAATTCAAAGATTCCGCTGAGAAAGTGGGCGATTGGCATATACCTGTATACAACCAGTCTGAAAGGCGTTTCGTCAATGAAACTGCACAGGGATTTGGGCATTACGCAGACATCTGCATGGTATATGCTTCGCAGACTTCGCGCAGCAGCTGGCGATGATACCGATCAGTTCAGTGGAACGGTTGAAGTTGACGAGACCTATGTCGGCGGTCTCGAAAAGAACAGACACGCTGACAAGAAACTCCATGCTGGACGCGGCGGACCTGGCAAGTCAACCGTAGTCGGCATGAAAGAGCGTGAATCTAATCAGGTCACCGCCGAGGTGGTTGAAAACACCAAACGTAAAACACTGCACAGGTTCATCAATGAGATGGCAATGTAGAAACCAAAGGAACAAAGCATTCGTATGAAGCATTTAAAGAATTCTTAAATGACTTTGACTGTTTGGGTTAACACACTGAAGGAGAAATGACTACGAAAGAACCACATAAAAACCTGCCCAAGAACAATCTCACAAAAGAGCAGCACCGGCGCGCTGGCGAGATGGCTTCAAAATTGATGAGCAAGCCACAAACCAGCCAGAAAGAAAACCGCAAAAACAATCAGAAACAAGCATATTGCGCCTGATTGTGATATAAACGGATATCCAAACAGTTTGGTGGTGCTGGGGTTCTTGGCTTTTATCTCGGAGTTTTTCGATCTCTGTAACTGGAGACCCGGGCGGGAATCGAACCCGCGAACACTGCTGGTACAGTGAAGCTAGGGATTGCTAGCCCCGCACATTGCCATTCTGTCACCGGGTCTATCCGCCTGTCCTATCTTTACCCTGATAAGACAAAAGAAAGGGGCGACAATGTCGCCCCTTTCGCTTTTCAAACGACGGACTGATTTTATCACAGCCCGATTAGGTTTGTGTATTTATCTATATAATTTCCCAAAAAGAGATTCTATTGGATGGACAAGTGCGCCAACGACAGCGGTCAAACGTCTGTCGCGCACACCCTGTGAAGCCAGCTCAAGTTTTACGCGCCACCATCAGGCCATCGCGAACCGGCAGCAAGACATTGGAGACCCGCGCATCAGATTGAATCTGCGTATTGAATTCGGCAAGCGCCAGTGCGTCTTCATCATCTTGCGCAGGGTTCAGCACCTCCCCGCTCCACAGTACGTTGTCTGCAACGATCAGGCCGCCGCTCGATACCAGCGGCATAACGGCCTCATAGTAGCGAATGTAATTTGCCTTGTCGGCATCAATGTACACCATGTCGAATGGCGGCTCCAGAGAAGGGATTGTTTCGAGCGCGTGGCCAATGACAATGCTGATTTTGCTGCCGTGGGGACTTTGATCAAAGAATGACCGGGCGATTTTTTCGCGCTCCTCATCAATATCCAGTGTGATCAGTTGGCCGTGGTCAGGCAGAACCTCAGCGATAGCCAATGCGGAAAATCCTGTAAACATGCCGATTTCAAGCACCCGCGTCGCACCGATGCTGCGTACCAGCATCCGAAGTATTGCTGCCTGCAGTTCACCGGAGAGCATTCTCGACTCATCGGTATTGTCAATCGTCCAATCATGAATTTCCTGTACGCAAGCGGATGATCGTTCGGAGTACGCCTGCGCATACACTTCTATTGACTTGTCAGTAATATTCATCTGAGACCCGAACCCTCGCTTTGACGTGATCATTATTGCCGTTGACAGTTCAGTCGAAAATATACCATTTTGGCTATCGTTCTGGTGGTTCAACTTCCCCTTTCCATTGGCCACGTACTCCTCGAGATGCCTGGATAAAGCTGCGCCTAAAATGCCCTGGTCGATGCAACCGATTAAGAATCAAAGCGTCAATTTATTTGTTCTTGGTGTGGTAAACAGATTTACCCTGCACCTTCCTTGTGGTATATAGCTTTTTTCGAGGTAAGCTCGATTCGTTTCAGCCAAAAAGTTGATAGAATAAGACACTCTAAAAGTCGAATCTCGCTCGGCGAAGAATTGATTCGTTTGTAGTTCAACTTAACAAGGTCAGGTATGTGCGGAATCGTCGGACTCTATCTTAAAAACCCGGCACTCGAGCCGAGGCTGGGTGAGTTTGTCTCAGACATGCTGGAGGAGATGGGCGATCGCGGCCCAGACAGCGCTGGTGTTGCAATCTACCGAAATCCCGCGCCCGCGGGCGGCTCAAAAGTGTCCCTTTTCAGCACGGACCCGGCAGAAAACTGGCACACTCGCAACGATGAGATCAGCCAGGCTCTGGATGTCGAATTCAGCGTTCAAATTCACGCGAGCCATGCAATTCTCACCAGTGCAGCACCTGTCGATGAAGTCAACGGGTGGATTGTCAGCAACTGGCCCGACCTTCGCATCATGAGTATTGGCACCTCTATCGAGATTTACAAGGAAAAAGGGCACCCCAAAGATGTTGCCGGACGCTTTGGTTTTAAGGATTTTGCCGGTACGCATGCAGTCGCGCATACCCGTATGGCAACCGAGTCAGCGGTAACCACGGAACATTCCCACCCGTTTTCGACCGGTTTGGACCTGTGTCTGGTTCACAACGGGTCGTTATCGAATCACAACCGATTGCGAAACTTCCTGGCGCGCCAGGGTGGTCAGTTTCAGACCGACAATGACAGCGAGGTCGCAGCCGGTTACCTGACCTGGAGGCTGTCGCAGGGAGACTCGGTCGTCGACGCACTCAAATCAGCCATTCAGGACCTCGACGGATTCTATACATTTGCAATCGGCACCAGCAACGGATTTTCAGTTCTGCGCGATCCAATAGCCTGTAAGCCGGCAGTACTTGCAGAAAACGATGACTGGGTTGCGATGTCATCCGAATACCGGGCAATCGCGCGCCTGCCGGACGCAAAACACTCCAATATTTGGGAACCGGCACCCGCGCAGATCTACAGCTGGGAGCGAAGCAGCTCCGGGAATGGTGCTTCAGATGCGCTTTGACCTTGCCACACACTCGCTTCGCGAAATCAACCAGACCCTGCATCACATTGACCGCAGGCCGGGCGAAACATTTGTAATTGAACATCCCAAAGGCACACATTCAGTCGCGGTCGGACTGACTGAACCCATTGAAGTGACCATTGAAGGGCACGTTGGATATTACTGTGCAGGCATGAACAAGAATGCCAGCATACACATCATTGGCAACGCTGGGCCGGGACTCGCCGAGAATATGATGTCGGGTCGGATTTTTGTTGACGGCAATGCCTCACAGTACGCCGGTGCGTCCGGGCACGGTGGCTTGCTTGTAATCAAGGGCAATACCAGCTCACGCTGCGGCATATCCATGAAAGGAATCGATATTGTAGTCGGTGGATCAATTGGCCATTTCGGTGCCTTTATGGCGCAGACCGGCCGCCTGGTGGTCTGCGAAGATGCCGGTGGCAATCTCGGCGACTCAATCTACGAAGCGCAGATCTATGTGCGCGGCGAAATCGATGGGCTCGGCTCTGACTGCGTCGAAAAAGAAATGCGCCCGGAACATAAAACCGAACTGCTCGAATTACTTGAGCGCGCCTGCCTGAGCGTTCCGATTGACGATTTTCGTCGCTATGGCTCCGCGCGAAATCTCTACAACTTCAAAATTGACAACGCTGATGCCATCTGAGAAGAAAAACACCTTTGATGCCAGAGCGCTCAGAACGTCTGCGACATTTCCAGACCACGTGCTTGCGGAAATTCACCGCGCCGCCGACCAGGGTGTCTATGAAATTCGGGGGTTCGGCGCGAAACGGCAAATCCCTACTTTTGACGATCTGCTTTTTCTTGGCGCATCCATGTCGCGCTATCCACTCGAAGGTTATCGCGAGCTTTGTGAAACAGATGTAATCATCGGCGATCGCTTTGCCAAAAAGCCGCTCAACCTCAAAATACCCATTACCATCGCCGGGATGAGTTTCGGCGCCCTTGGAGCCAATGCCAAGGAGTCGATTGGACTTGCTGCAACCGCTATGGGTACCAGCACCACCACTGGGGACGGCGGTATGACCGATGAAGAGCGCCTGTCTTCTGAAACATTAATCTATCAGGTGCTGCCATCAAGATATGGTCTCAATCCCGACGATGTGCGCCGCGCCAACGCCCTCGAAGTGGTCGTCGGGCAAGGCGCAAAGCCTGGTGGCGGGGGGATGCTGCTCGGGCAGAAAATTACCGAACGCGTTGCTGGAATGCGTGACCTGCCGGTTGGCATCGACCAAAGAAGCGCCTGTCGGCATCCGGACTGGACCGGGCCTGACGATCTCGAAATCAAGATTCAGGAGCTTCGGGAAATTACCGACTGGAGCATCCCGATACTGATTAAAATCGGCGCCACCCGCGTCAAGTACGATGTTGCACTGGCCGTTAAAGCCGGCGCGGACGCAATTGTGCTGGACGGAATGCAGGGCGGCACCGCGGCCACTCAGGACGTATTTATCGAACACGTCGGCATTCCAACCCTGCCAGCGGTACGGCAGGCTGTCAACACGCTGATCGAACTCGACATGCACCGTAAGGTTCAGCTAATCGTTTCCGGCGGAATTCGAAGCGGTGCCGATACAGCCAAGGCGCTGGCACTCGGTGCCGATGCTGTTTCAATCGGCAGCGCGGCGATGGTGGCACTTGGCTGCAATCGCCCGGTCTATCACGATGACTACACCGCGCTTGGCACCGCACCAGGGTGCTGTCATCACTGTCATACCGGCCGCTGTCCGGTCGGAATTACCACCCAGGATCCCAAGCTCGAAGCGCGGCTTAGACCTGAACAGGGCTCCCGGTGGCTGAAGAATTATCTTGCGACAATGGTGCTGGAGCTACAGACACTGGCGCGCGCCTGCGGCAAGAGTCACGTGCTCAATCTGGAACCGGAAGACATGGTGGCGCTGACCGTCGAAGCCGCCGCCATGGCGCAGGTGCCGCTGGCGGGAACCGGCTGGATACCTGGCAAATTGGACTGACGGGGAAACAGGTGTTTGGAGTTCGATGAATACTTCTGCCTGAGCACCGCTATGACTGAAATTTAGGACTTAATTCAATCACTTTGGACGGAGGATCAACCATGTCAATTGATCTCGCAAAAGTTGCACAAGAACAATCAATCAAATACTTTTTCATCAGCTTCGTAGACCTCTTCGGAGTGCTGCGCGCGAAGCTGGTTCCCGCGGGAGCCATTGGCGCCATGCAGGAAGATGGCGCAGGCTTCGCAGGCTTTGCGACCTGGCTGGATATGACCCCGGCAGATCCGGATATGCTGGCAATACCGGACCCAGACAGTTTGATCGTACTGCCATGGAACCGTGAAATCGGCTGGCTGGCCGGCGATCTGTGGATGGCAGGGGTTGAAGTCGAACAGTGCCCGCGCATCATGCTGAAACGACAAATTGCCCGGCTTGCCGAGCACGGCTATGTCATGAAAACGGGCGTCGAGTGCGAATACATGCTGCTTGATGCAAGCGGTGAAAACATCAACGACACGCTGGACTCTCAGGAAAAACCCTGTTACGACCAGTCCTCGCTACTCAGAAAATATCACATCGTCAGCGAAATCTGCGATGCCATGGTTGAGTTGGGCTGGAACCCCTACCAGAATGATCATGAGGATGCAAATGGCCAGTTTGAAATGAACTGGGATTACAGCGATGCGCTGACCACGGCTGACCGACACACCTTCTTCAAGTTCATGGTCAAGACGATTGCTGAGCGAAACGGCGAACGGGCAACATTTATGCCCAAGCCATTTACCGACCTGACCGGCAACGGTTGTCACTCACACGTCTCAATCTGGAACACTGACGGTTCCACCAATCTGTTTCTGGATGAAACAGAGGAAATGGGACTGTCCGCTTTGGCTTACAGTTTCCTGGGCGGCATTGTTCACAGCGCTGAAGCACTGTGTTCAATCTTCAATCCAACTGTAAACAGCTACAAACGCATCAATGCGCCGCGCACCAGGTCTGGCGCTTCCTGGTCGCCGAACTCGGTAACCTACACGGGCAACAATCGCACGCACATGATTCGAATTCCGGATGCGGGACGTTTTGAGCTGCGGCTAATGGACGGGTCCGCCAATCCATACCTGCTGCAGGCTGGAATTGCAGCAGCCGGACTTGACGGGATTGAAAACAACCGCGATCCGGGCCAACGACTGGACATTGACATGTACGCCAACCCTGAACTGGCAGGCGATGTCAAGAAACTGCCGCTGAATCTGCTCGATGCGATCCGAATTACCGAATCAAACGACGTGCTGCGAAGTGCGCTGGGTAGCGACAACATCGACAGTTACTGCAAACTAAAGATGCAGAACTGGGACCAGTACTGTGGTGAGGTTTCCAACTGGGAGCGAGCGAATACGCTCGATTGCTGATTACAGGGAACAGGAGCGCACGCGGTGCTGATTTCCCGTGTGCGCGTGCCAACAGAGCGCCTGTCTATATTTGCAGCCAGGACGATTGAGGACAGTGATTGCAGCAAACAGGCTGCACTGAGGCCGCTTCAGTCTGGATAATTGATCGATCCCAGCACGACCTGGCGTGATGCACCGGTCACCGATGGCTGGCTAGCTGCAATATCGTTCATGCGGCGCTCGGCCAGCCAGGCAAAAGCGCAGGCTTCAACATCATCGGGAGATATGCCGAGTTGCGCGGTTGTCGACACCTCGAGTCCCGAGACCTGCACCAAACGACTGGCAATCGCCTGATTGTGTGCACCGCCACCACAAAGCACCAGTTGCTGAACCTTCGGCAGCCACTGACTGATGCCGAGCCAGATGGAATCAGCGCTGAACGCGGCAAGCGTACTTTGCACCACCGCGGGGTCGAGTTCTACTTTATTTGCTGCCAGCCGCTTCTGCAGCCAGGCCATGCTGAAGTATCTTGTGTCAAGACTTTTTGGCGGCGCCTCCTGAAAGTAGTTGTCCGATAGAAGTTCCGTCAGCAGTATTTCATTCGGCTGCGCAGATCGTGCCCAAGCGCCATTTTCATCGTATGGCTGCGCTTTGTGCGCTTCTATCCATCGGTCTGACAGTGCGTTGCCGGGCCCGGTATCAAAACCGGTCACCGGGCTGCCTCCCCCGGCGGCCAGGTAGCTTACATTGGCAATGCCACCAATATTTACCACCGCGACCGAGCTTGTGTCTGAGCCAAAGGCATACTGATGAAACGCCGGTGCCAGCGGTGCACCCTGCCCGCCGTGCTGCATGTCAGCCGTACGAAAGTCATCGACAACAGCAATGCCGGTCAGCTCTGCGAGCCGTTTACCATCACCGGCCTGCCAGCTGAACGGTTCGTCAGTTGCCGGCTGATGTAATATCGTCTGACCGTGGCATCCGATTGCACGAATCTCCTCGACCGATCTGCCTTCGATCAATTCAACAACTGCATCACAATAAAGCGAACTCAAGGCGTGGTCGACTTGCCTGGCGAGTGAACGCTCGCGGCGCGGGTCACGCATCAAATCAGAAATCTGCGCGCGCAAATTGTCCGAAAAAGGAGTGAAGCCGGATCGAATAACCCGAACTCGAGGTTCTGAAGCAAATGAAACCAGTACTGCGTCTACGCCATCCAGACTGGTACCGGTCATCAGCCCAACGTATAGGTCACCCACTGTTGGTCAGTCGTACGGCAGCGCCTTTATGGGCCGCCGCCACTAATTGCTGACTGTCTGCTGAGTCGCGGTTGGCCGATATTCGACCTGCGGTTCGTCAATACTCGCCAAACGCTGCGCGTACTCATTAACAGTCACCTGAAAAGACTCGGCGTATTCTTCAGCAATCGGCTCGCCTTTAGGCATGTCATAAGTAAGCGGGTCGCGATGTTTACCGTTGACATGAAATTCGTAGTGCAAATGCGGTCCGGTCGAAACTCCGGTTGAACCGACGTAGCCGATTACCTGTCCCTGCTCAACATAAGTGCCAACCTTGGTACCCTTGGCAAATCGTGACATGTGCGCGTAGACTGTACGATACTGGCTGCCATGCTGCAAAACGATCGTCTTGCCGTATCCCTTGTACTGCACCCGCTTGGCTACCCGTCCGGTTGCTGTCGCCCGAATCGGAGTGCCGGTTTTGGCACCGTAGTCAACGCCGTGATGGGGTCGGTGTTTTTTGAGCACCGGGTGATACCGACTCTCGCTGTAGACCGACGTTACTCTTGCATACTTGATTGGCGATCTCAAGAAATGCCCCTGCATGCTGATGCCCTGACTGTCGTAGTAGGAAGCCTTGCCGTCTTCATCAATATGTTCAAATGCCTGGACTACAGAATCTTTCTGAATCAGCGATGCGGCCTTGATATTGATTCCGAGCAGTGGCTTACCGCGTACGTAACTGCGCTCGTAGATAACACAGAATTCGTCGCCGCGGCGCAGTTGCCGGCTGAAATCGATGCGTGAATCAAACAGTCTTACAAACTCGTTGACTACCGGCTTCGGGAGATTCACCCGCCACGCGGCTTCATACAGGTTGTTGCGGATGTCAGAACACGCGAAGTGTTCCTGTTGATCGGTTTCGATTTGCTTGAAGCCGGCGAAATAACCATCATCAACCGGGAATACCAGCCGCACCTGCGCAGTTGAGTAATCCGGCACCTCCAATATTGCAAAAGCACCGTTGTCATACTTTGCAACATTGACTTCCTGACCTGGCATGAGATGTGTAGTTAGCCATTGGTTGCCCGGGTACGTGGCGATTTCCACTGCCAGGGAACCGGCAAGCCCGACGCGCCTGAATAGCTTGCTTAAGGTGTCGCCCTTTTTGACCTTGATGTAATCCCAGGTCAATTCTTTTTGTTTAATCTGCGCATACTTGACCTGGTAATCCACCAGATCAGCCTGCTGCACTGTTTCGATCTCGTGCTTGAGCAGCTTGACAAGCGATCCGGCCTGTTTGGCTTTTGCTTTACTGACAATACTAAACTGACTGCCGTCGTAAATCACCATGAGTTCGAGGCGTTTCTTACGGCGCAACTCGAGACCAAGCAGCCTGTTATCACTCCACACAAATTTGAACTGGTCGCCCGGATACAAAACGGAAGCCGCTTTCGCACCTGATGTGTTTGCCAGCGTTAGAGCATGTTTTGCGTCTAAATTATTGCGTTGAAACACTCTGATCAGCGTGTCGCCACTGCCGACTGTCGATTCAGTCAGCACTACAGGGGCGCTCGCCAGCGACGACAGGTCGCTCGCCAGCAGCTCAACGTGGCCCGCATCACCGTTTGTAGGAATCAAAGTTTCTTCGCTGGTTACTGGCTCCAGAACAGTAACTTTTGACGGCTCTGTCGATTCGGCTTCTTCATCGACCGTCAGGGACGCTTCATAATCGCTGATCGGTCCGCCAAAACCTTGTTGGTCCTGGTTGTCACCCACAGCACTGCCAGCACCCGCCTGAGCACCATGCACGACGACTTGTGGAACCTGTGTGGGGAGCTCTTCAGCGACCGTGTACGCGATTGGAGAGCTAACTCCAGTGGAAACGCTGGCACTGAAGTCTTTGTTATTAGAGTGGAAAAAAACCGCTGTCTGAAATACAACAGCGTATAGCACTGCAATCGAAACGAGCAGGATTCTGCCTTTTTGGGGGGTGTACGCGAATATGCCCTGCTTTGCATCATGCGCAGTCATGTTGGCTTGCGATGATGCTCCAGTCCCTTCAGTAGAGCGCCCCAAATTGTCCGTTTCGTGTGTCATGGCTAAAGATCTACAATGCGAAAAAAATCAACGTAACTGTTTCCCTTTCCGTGCAAAATAAAATTACCCGACGGTAATTTTAGTCGTCGCAAATTTAATTGAATACTTTCAATTGTTTTAAATGTGCTATCTTATTGACTGTGTCACCTCCCAAGTGAATCAATCCTTTTTTATGCAGCACGACACTAATTGCGTTAGAAATATTATATATTTTTTATATATGTCATCGCAATATTAATATGAAAGCAGTTGTGCTTCAATTCAGTTTTAAGTGTGACAGTTCAATTTGCCTGTCGTTGCGGGCTATGACGAGCTGAGTAACCGGTTCAAATACGAACAAATCTCAAGGATAATTCTCTGTAATATATGTGCAACCGACCGGGGTTGATTTCGCACAGTTTCGTCAGCATTTAACACCGTCGAACCGTTCTCCCGATTTCAACTGACAGCCGGCCGCGAGTTGACAACAGACTTTTGCATTCATTCAAATGCCGCCTGAAGACTCTCAGCGGACAAGTTAAATTACCGGTGCCAAATTGTCCTATTCAAAGGCAGAGCAATTCAACCTGATACAACGCGGATGCGACGAAATCCTGCTTGAATCAGAACTCAAGAGTCGTCTTGAAAAAACACGCGCACTCAAGGTCAAAGCCGGCTTTGATCCGACTGCGCCTGACCTGCATCTGGGACACGTCGTCCTGCTGGAAAAAATGCGGCAGTTTCAACAGCTCGGGCACGAGGTAACGTTCCTGATTGGCGACTTCACCGGCAGAATCGGCGACCCGTCCGGTAAATCGGCGACCCGTCCGCCAATGACTGAAGCTGAAATCAGCGACAATGCCACGACTTACCGGGAACAGGTGTTCAAGGTGCTGGACCCTGAGCGCACCATCGTGCGCTTCAACTCGGAGTGGTTTGGCCGGCACGATGCCGGCATGATGATTCGGCTCGCCGCACAGCATACCGTCGCCAGGATGCTTGAGCGAGACGATTTCCGCACTCGCTTCAATAATCAGCAGCCCATTGCAATTCACGAGTTCCTCTACCCCCTGGTGCAGGGCTATGATTCAGTTGCACTGCGCGCGGATGTGGAGCTCGGCGGCACTGATCAGAAGTTCAATTTGCTGGTCGGCAGGGAATTGCAAAAGAATTATTCACAACCCCCGCAGATTGTGATCACACTGCCAATTCTGGAAGGACTTGACGGGGTCAAAAAAATGTCGAAGTCGCTCGACAACTACATTGGCATCAACGAGCCGCCCAATGAAGTCTTCGGCAAGATCATGTCCATTTCTGATCAGTTGATGTGGCGCTACTTTGAATTATTAAGTTCACGCTCTGTAACGGACCTCGAATCATTAAAACGCGACGTCGCGAACGGGGCCAATCCGCGCGACACAAAATTTCTGCTCGCCGAAGAAATGGTTGCACGCTTTCATTCCAGAACCGCAGCCAATGCGGCACGGCGCGCATTTATTGCAAGATTCCAGCAAGGCGCCATACCCGAAGACATCGAAGACAAAACCGTCGAAACGAGCGCTGATTCGGTCGTACTGGCCAACCTGCTTAAGGATACCGGCTTGGTCAGCACAACTTCCGATGCCCACCGGCTGGTCAAGCAGGGCGCGGTCCGCATCGACGGCGAGCGCATCAGTGATTCAAGACAGGATATTCCTATTGGCGTCTCCCACGTTATTCGCGTCGGCAAACGCCGTATCGCAAGAGTAGCAGTTCGACAGACAACCGGTTAGTTTGTAGCGATTCATGCTTTTAGCAGCATGTTCGCCCAATTTCGATACAATATCGCGGCAGTAGACGACAGTTTGTCTTCATAGATTTGCGCATTGCGCTTCAGTTCGGCAGCGCCGCCAGCACCAAATGTTTGACTGAGCGCGGCTTCATATTCTGGCACTGCATTCCACTCATCGATGGTCTGCGGGACGGTTTCAACATGAAACTGGATGCCTAGCGAGTTCTCGTCCAGCGCAAATGACTGGACCTGGCAAAGCGGGGAGTGCATCAGAACTGTTGCGTCATCAGGAAGCGTCTTAACCTCTGCGCCATGCCATTGCAGGGTTTTGAATTTCGGCGGTAATTCCTTCATGAGCGGATGTTCGTTCGCACCAGCGGTCAATTCGACATCCAGCATGCCAACCTCGGGTGTCGCAGCCGGCCCGACCGCGCCACCGAGCGCTTCGGCGAGCAGCTGATGGCCGAGACACACGCCAAGGAACGGCAGTTTGCGCACGCGCACTGCTTCGTGAATGGCTTCCTTTTCGTGCGCCAGCCAGGGAAATTCGGTTTCCTGCCAGACGTCCATTGGACCACCCATGGATATCATCGCGTCGTAAGGCGCAAGATCAGGAATCGGTTCACCCTCATCGAGTTCAACCGGATCCCATCTGATTCCGTCTGCCGCCATAAACTCGCGAAATATGCCCGGGTGCTCACATGCTATATGCTGAAAAACAATGATTCTGAAAGCTGCCGCCATGTTCGCTTCTCCTGCAAATAACTGCGCTTTTGTCGCTCTTTCGAATGCTGATAAATCTCAGCGCCTCAACCAATTATCGTACACCACGCAGTTGGTCAATCGAGTAATATTTGTCCACTTAGAACAAACTTTGGAGACGACTTCGTGAAAGCATTTACT
This sequence comes from Gammaproteobacteria bacterium, assembly GCA_022824665.1. Lineage (GTDB taxonomy): Bacteria > Pseudomonadota > Gammaproteobacteria > Arenicellales > JAJDZL01 > JAJDZL01. The sequence goes on from JAJDZL010000158.1 coordinate 12,450, forward strand.
TTTCATTCAGAGCCTTTGCAGGATGCATGGCTTGATGCTTACGGCCATTTAAACGAAGCCTACTATCTGGTGCCGTTTACCAATGCGAACTGGGCGATGCAGGAGCACTTCGAAATTGGCGTGCCGTATTTTGAACAAACGGGGTGTGCACTGTATACACTGGAGACGCATCTGCGCTACGTAAATGAAGTCAGAAAACCGGCTGAGCTCAAGGTTGACACGATATTTCTGGACGCTGACCCGAAGAAAATCTGGTGTGCGCACATGCTAATGGTGAACAATGAAATTTGTGCGACAGGCGAGATGATTATGCTGCACTACAACACTCGGGAACGGCGTACTCAGCCTATGCCACAGGCCACGCAGCAGATGCTCAAAGAGGCGCAGGTTGACGTAAAGCCTGAGTGGATTGGACGGCATATTTCCCTGACCGGAAAAAAGTAGCGCGCGCCGCCAAGGCCAGTTCGCTGGCTGCTTCAATTCACTTATACTGATTACCCTTTCAATTTAATTTTGTGCGGGGCGCGACCCCGGTGGTTTGCCCCTTTTTGTATTTGGAGAAAATTATGAACAAACCAAGTAAACTGCTCAGCTCGCTCGCAGCAGCAGTTGTGGCATTTTTCGCGCACACTGCGGTACAGGCCGATTGCAAGGATCTCGTGGTAGGCTCGGCAATTTCACTGACCGGCAAGTATGCCACCAATGGCGTTCACGCCATGAACGGCTATGAATTTGCGATTCAGAAAATCAGGGAAGCCGGCGGAATCAAGGTTGGCGATGAGTGCTATAACTTTAGCGTCATTTATTATGATGACGAGTCCAAGGGCGATCGCGGCGCGACATTGGCCGAACGCCTGATCAATCAGGACAAGGTTCAATATATGTTGGGACCATACTCCTCGGGCCTCACCAAAGCCATCGCACCGGTAACGGAAAAATACCAGATTCCGATGGTTGAAGCCGAAGGCGCAAGCCGTTCGCTGTTCAACAAGGGCTACAAGTACCTGTTTGCGGTCCTGTCAACCTCTGAGCAATACCTGGCCTCTGCCATCACCCTGGCTGCAGAAAAAGCCGAGGAATCCGGCATGGCATCGGCCGACGTAAAAGTCGCCGTCGCAGTTGAAAATGATCCTTTCTCACTGGACATCCGCGCCGGTGTGCTTGAAGACGCTGCAAAGTTTGATATGAACATCGTAGTTGACGAACAGTTGCCGCGCGATCTTTCTGATATGAGTGCGATTCTTACCAAGGTCAAACTCCTGAAGCCCGATCTGCTGGTGGTCAGCGGTCACTCCAAAGGCGCGGCTACTGCCGTGCGGCAAATTGAAGAACAAAATGTCAAGGTGCCGATGATCGCAATCACGCATTGCGAAGCGGCTGACGTGGTCGGTAACTTTGGCGCCGCGGCTGACGATATTCTGTGTTCTACGCAGTGGGCAGAAACGCTGACTTACAGCGACGATATTTTCGGTACCGCAGCGAATTACGAACAGGAGTTCAAGGCCGCCTATCCCGAGTATGCCAACAAAACCGTTCCCTACCAGACTGCCCAGGCTTCAGCTGCAGTTTATGTATTCAAGGACGCGTTTGAGCGGGCCGGGTCACTCGACAAGGAAGCAGTTCGTGATGCGCTGACTGAAACTGATCTGGCAACGTTTTATGGCCAGATCAAGTTTTCGGAAGCCGGCAACAACATTGCCAAACCCATGGTTCTTCGCCAGATCCAGGATGGCAAATATAACGTTGTTGCGCCATCTGCATTTGCCTCACACAGCCTCAACTGGCCGAGAGACTGAAGTTAAATTTTTGACACCCGGAGGTCGGCTGCGCGCGGTGGCCGACCTCGCTAACTCCCACGTTGAATTAACGCAGACCCGCACGCCAACCCAGAGTGCACATGACCAGGGATCGGTATTTGCATGGATCAGTTTTTAGCCAATATTTCACTCCTGTTTGAGTTTCCAATTGTCAATCTGAAGATTGTCATTGACGGTGTGATGATCGGCGCTCTTTTCGCCCTGTCTGCTTACGGACTGGCGCTGGTTTGGGGTGTGATGAATGTCAAGAACCTGGCGCAGGGCGACTTCGTGATCGCGGGCGGCTACGTTGCCTGGTGGCTGGCGAATCAGGGCGTACACCCGCTACTTGGAGTCCCGGCTGCTTTCGTGGTGCTGTGGATACTGGGCTGGGTGATCTACAAACTGGTCATTACGCGGGTCATTGAACGCGATCTTTTTACGTCTTTACTCGCCACTTTCGGCATTGCCATCATCATCGCGCAGGTGCTCAATCTGCTGTTCGGCTCGGATACCCAGAGCATCGCGCTCAAATATGACACGCTGTATTTCATGGACGGTTTTATTGATGTGCCAATCGCAAAACTGCTCGGCGTGCTGATGGCCGCGGCGCTCGCGACCGGGGTGATTCTGTTCATGAAGTGGAGCCGTATGGGTCAGGCGATTCGGGCCACCGCGCAGGACGCAAGGGCCGCGCGAGTGCTTGGGATCAATACCGAAAAGGTCTATGCGTTTACTTTTTCGCTCAATTCTGCGATTTGCGGCGCGGCCGGTGCAATCGTGGTGATGGTCTGGGTCATTCAGCCGTTTTACGGGATTACCCATTCAATTCGCGCTTTCGTCATCGTAACCGCGGCCGGGCTCGGCAACCTGCCGGGGGTGATCGCAGCTGGACTTGGCATCGGCGCGCTGGAACAGTATGGTGCGCATATTTTCGGCATCGGTTACCAGCAGGCCGTCGCGGTGCTGCTGCTGCTGATCGTACTGCTGATACGCCTCGTGCAGCAAAAGCGGGTTCGAAAGAGTCTGCAGTAATCTGGAGGAGACCTCGCCATGTCGAAACGTTTCGTGTTCTACGGTGTACTGATCGCCTTCATACTTATCGCGCCGTTTATTCTGCCCGATTTTAAAACCCAACTGGCAACACTGTGGTTAATGATCATTGTCGCCATTACCTGGGACATGACTGGCGGCCAGATGGGATACAACTCGCTCGGCAACATTTTTTTCTATGGGACCGGCATGTATGTTGCCGCGATCATTGCCATTGCCATTGCTTTTGACGTGGGCGAGTACACCAATGCTTTCAGCGATACGATCTACAAATTCACGGATACTCAATACTTTCTTGGCGCTGCTCTGGGGGTACTCGGTGCGGGCGTTTTCTGTGCACTTTGCGCGCTAATCATCGGCTACATCACGTTTGGGCTACGCGGGCCGTACTTTGCAATCGGTACTTTGGGCGTTGCTATTGCAGGCGGAGAGCTGGTGTCCAACTGGGACTGGGTTGGTGGTGGACAAGGTATTTCACTGCCTGTTTATCCGTATGACCTTGAAGGTGGCAAAGTCTTTTTCTACTTCCTTTTTGCCGGCACCGGTGTCGCTGCTTTTGTTTTCGCCAAGTGGCTTTACAGCACGCGCTTTGGTGCCGCGCTCAATGCGATCCGCGATGACGAGGAGAAGGCCGAGGCCATGGGTCTGCACACAATGCGATACAAGCTGATTGCATGGTCTTTGTCGGCGTTTTTTGTGGGCATTGCCGGCGGCATTTCAGCCTTTCAGCTGATCCATTTTGAGCCACTTGAAACGGCCTACCAGACAATTAATCTGGGCATCTTCATGGTTGTGTGCGTACTGCTAGGCGGCAAGGGAACGCTATGGGGGCCTGTTGTTGGAGCCATCGTTTTTCACTTGTTTAAGGAAGTTACCTGGAACTATTTTCTTGGCTGGCAGTGGGTGGCACTCGGTACACTCATCGTGGTCACAGTGGTGTACTTCAGAGATGGCATCATGGGGTGGCTGGTGCGCGTACGGCCGGAGTGGTTTGGCATCCGGGTCGAATCACGGGAACGTGAAGCGACGTCATGAGCGAAATCATTCAGATCCAGGGCGTTTCAAAGACGTTTGGCGGAGTGGTCGCTAATAACAACGTCACGCTCAGCGTCAACAAGGGTGATATCACAGGTCTGATTGGCCCCAATGGTTCCGGGAAAACGACGCTTTTCAATTCAATCGTCGGTTATCACCCCATCGATTCGGGATCCATTCAATTCGAGGGGCGGGAGATTTCAAGAAAGTCTGTTCAGGACATCGCCAGAATGGGTCTGATTCGTACATTTCAGCAAACCAGGATCTATGGCAAGATGAACTGCGTAAAGAACATGCTGATTTCGCTGCCGCACCGCAAAATGAGTCTGCTCGAGTCGTTCAAACAGAATTCCGAGCAGGATTTTGAAAAAGCAGACCGACTGCTGGAATTCGTCGGACTGTACGAAAAGCGCTACCTAAACGCTGGCTCCTTATCTTTCGGCCAGCAGAAGCTGCTGGAGTTTGCCATGGCGCTGATGAACGAACCGACCGCGCTGCTGCTCGATGAGCCGACCGCGGGAATTAACCCAACGCTGATCAATGGGCTGATTGATCGTCTAAAACGCGCCAATAGCGAATTTGGTATTACGCTATTCGTCATTGAACACAATATGCGCGTCATCATGAATCTCGCCGACAGGATTTACTGCCTGGCTCATGGAGAACTGCTGGCTGAAGGCAGACCAGAGGAAATCCAGAATAACCAGAAGGTTATCGATGCCTATCTCGGAGAACACTAAAGCAAGGTAACAGAATTGGCTCCGATGGACGCAACAAATGACAAAAAAGCAGCCAAGGGCTACGGCGGCGGCAGCGTTGATGCAGTCATTTCAGTCGACGAGGTCGCCCGGCAGGCTGCCAAGATCGCTGAGAATATCTCGCTAGAAGAACTCGACCGCCTGGTCAACGACGACCCGTTCGTAACCATCAACGGTCTCAATGCGGGATATGGAAAGATGGAAATTCTGCATGATTTCAACCTGCGGGTGGGACGCGGCCAATCCCTTTGTCTTATTGGTCCGAACGGTGCAGGCAAGTCCACCATTTTGCACTCGATTTTTGGATTTACAAATATTTTTTCAGGACAGATTACTATCGGTGAAGCTGGCCGCGCAATGGATGTCACCCGGCTTACTCCGAATCAGAAGCTATCAAACGCGGGAATCGCGTACATTTTGCAGGACAAGTCAATCTTTCCTGGTATGACAGTGGAAGAAAACTTGTGGATGGGCGGTTTTCTGAAAGCGCGTCCGAGCGAGGCCAAAAAGAGCGCGGAGATGGTTTTCGAGCGCTATCCGAGGCTGGCGGCAAGACGCAGACACCAGGCCAAGGTACTGTCTGGCGGTGAGCGGCGGCTGCTCGAGATTTCGCGAGCGCTGGTCATGGAACCGTCTGTTTTACTGGTCGATGAACCGTCAATCGGACTGGAACCACGGTTTATTGACATGGTCTTCGAGATTCTCGATGATCTGCAGCACAGGGACGGCAAGACTATCATCATGGTCGAACAGAATGCCAAAAAGGGCCTGGAATTTGCAGATATCGGCTATGTGCTGGTTTCAGGTCAGCTGGCAATTGCCGGCACCGGTAATGAACTCCTCTCCAACGCCAAAGTCGGCGAGCTGTTTCTGGGCGGTTGAGATAAGGCTGGAATTTACCAACCCCATTTGGCCTGCAGACTAGCCAATTGCCAAAAAAAATCCCCGGCAGCCAATAGACTGACTGCCGGGGATATATTTTTTTGCGAAACAGGGAGTGGATTACCTGCGCTTGACCAGAGGCGTACCCTGCTCTTCGAAGTAATCGCGGGTCACCTTAAACACCATTGGCGCAAGCAACAGCAGCCCGATCAGGTTCGGCACTGCCATCAGGCCGTTCAGTGTATCCGACAGGTTCCACACGAAGTCCACTTTTACGTTGGCGAACGATAGTGCCGCCAGTACCCAGAACGCCCGATAGATCAGCACGCTCTTTTCGCTAAACAGATACTGCCAGCAACGCTCACCGTAATAGGACCAGCCCAAAATGGTGGTGAACGCAAACACAACCAGCGCGATCGTAACAATGTACTGTCCGCCGCCGATACTGGCATCAAATGCCTGCGAGGTCAGCACCGCACCTGTATAACCACCGCCTTCAGGTGCAATGAACGTCCATGCACCGGAGGTCAGAATCACCAAAGCAGTCATGGTACATACAATCAGTGTATCGATGAACGTACCCAGCATGGCGATGATGCCCTGCCGGACTGGGTTGTTGGTTTGCGCCGCTGCGTGTGCGATTGCTGCAGAACCAAGACCCGATTCATTTGAAAATACACCACGTGCCACACCAAAACGAATGGCTGCCGCCACTGCTGCACCGGCAAATCCACCGGTTGCCGCGGCCGGGTTGAAGGCGTAGGTAAAAATCATGCCAATTGCTTCTGGCACTTTGGCAATATTCAGCAGAATGATGATGGCCGACGCGCCAATGTAAAGCACGATCATGGCGGGTACCAGTTTACCTGCAACATCACCGATTCGGCGAATACCGCCCAGAATCACAAATCCGACCAATGCTGCTACAACAATGCCCGTTATAAAGGCCGGCAAACCAAAACTGGCGTCCAATGCGGCTGCCATGGAGTTCACCTGAACAGCATTACCAATTCCGAAAGCCGCAACTGCGCCAAAAATTGCAAACGCCAAACCCAGATACTTACCAAGCTCTGGCGCGAACTCCCCGACACCGTTTCTCAGATAGTACATCGGTCCACCAACGTACTTGCCTTCCTTGTCAACCTCCCGGTATTTGACTGCGCAAACCGCTTCGGCATACTTGGTCGCCATGCCGAACAGTGCAATCACCCACATATAGAAAATAGCACCTGGTCCACCGAGTGCAATTGCCGTTGCAACACCTGCAATGTTACCGGTTCCGACTGTTGCCGAAAGCGCGGTCATCAGTGCATTGAATGGCTTGACTTCACCTTCTCCTTCAGCGGAGCTTTTGTCAAACAGCAGTTTGAACCCATAAACGACTTTGCGCCAGGGCATAAACACAAGGCCAAGTGTAAGCAAAACGCCGGTTACACCCAGCATGCCGAGCATCGGCGGCCCCCAGGCAAAGGCGTTTACTGAACTGATAAACGAGTTTAATTGATCCATAATTCTCCTCCAACTTAGCGAACCGGTGAGGTCCGAATGTTAGTCTACGCGATAAATGGCTAAGAATATTACCACAAATAATTAGTCCATTGTTATGTTTATTGTGCTTTTTGTCATCGTTTTAGTAGTTGCAAAACTTCCCGACCAAACCTTAACGGCTATAATCACCGCCTGTTGCCGCAGCCATACGCTAACTGATGCCCTGGGAACTCACAGCTTGAGCCGGGTTCACAATGGGTTAACTGCACCAGCTAAACCAGATGTTCTTCCGAAAACCCGAATGACACCTGGATGTGCATCGAATTTGAACAATTGATTCGAACACTGAGTTCTATCGATACTTAACACTGAATCTTCGACCCTCAATCAAAGAACAATGCTGTACACAAGCACCCGCGCGAACTCACCAATGTTAAATTTTGAACAGGCAGCAACGCGCGGCCTGGCACCGGATGGCGGGCTGTATGTACCGGCTAACTGGCCCACTTTTGGTACGAATGAACTGCGCGCATTGGTCGGTAAATCCTATCGCGAAACTGCGCTTGAAGTGCTGTTGCGATTCAGCGGCGATAGCATTCCGGCGGATGAACTCGGTCAAATCATCGACGATGCCTACAAGCACTTCGACCATCCCGACATCGCACCGCTTAGGGAAATACGGCCGGATGTCCACATGCTCGAGCTGTTTCACGGACCCACGCTCTCATTTAAGGACTACGCGCTGCAGTTTCTTGGCCGGGTGATGGACTGGAGCCTGAAAAAAAATGCCCAGCACCTGACTGTTGTTGGTGCAACGTCAGGCGATACCGGCTCTGCCGCAATCAGCGCGGTAGCAGGGCGCGACACCATAGATCTTTACATGCTGCACCCGTTTCAACGAGTGTCAGAAATGCAGCGTCGGCAAATGACAACCAACCAGAATTCCAATATTTTTAACTACGCCATTGATGGCACTTTTGACGACTGCCAGGCGATCGTGAAAACGATTTTTAACGATCACGAAGTCCAGCGTCGGCACTCACTGGGGGCAGTCAACTCGATCAACTGGGGGCGCATATCAGCCCAGGTCGTCTATTACTTTTATGCCGCCCTGCAGCTTGGCGCGCCGGATCAATCAGTCAGGTTTGCTGTGCCGACCGGAAATTTCGGAAATGTTTTTGCCGCCTGGACCGCTGCAAGGATGGGCCTGCCAATCGCCGATATTATTGTCTGTTCCAATGCCAATGACATCCTGACCCGTTTTTTTGAAACCGGCGAGATGAAAAAACACGGTGTCAGGCAAACTGTCACCCCGAGCATGGACATCGAAGTGTCCAGCAACTTCGAGCGGTTCCTGTTTGAGCTTTTCGAACGCGACGGTACCGAAGTCGAGAGCCTGATACAGAGCCTTAACCAAACAGGCAGCTTCAGCGTCTCAAACAGCAAGCTTCTTGAAGCGCAGTCCCACTTCAGTGCCTGCCGGGTCAATGATGCTGAAACCTGTCAGAGCATCGCACGCCATTTTGAACAGACCGGAGACATAATTGATCCGCATTCCGCGGTCGCATTAAGCGCAGTCGAGCGGCTGCCGGACGACTCAAATGTACCAACAGTCGTGGTCGCAACAGCCCATCCGGCAAAGTTTCCCGAGACGATTGAACACACCCTCGGCGCCCAAGTGCCGACACCGAAACAGCTGCGCGAGATTATCGAACTGCCGGAGCGCTATCGCTGTCTTTCCAGCGACCCGGATGAGCTCAAAACGCTGATGCTGGCCGCATGAACGGCACACAAATTCAGATTGCAGCAAGGCTGATCAGTTATTGCCTGCTGTGCCTGTTTGTTATCTGCTGGACGGTCGCCACCGCGGCCGAGCGTGTCGATCGTGGTGCTGAACTGCGGGGTAATTTCACCCAGGGCGGACTGCTGTTCGGTTCGACAATGCCAGGCTCGAAAGTCTATGTAGACGGCAAGCGGCTCCGAGTATCCGCAACTGGCGACTTTCTGATCGGATTTGGACGGGATGCAAATCTGACCAAGTCGATGACAGTGCACCATCCTGACGGACAATCATTTGACAGCATGATCAGTATCAGCGCACGAGAATACGACATTCAACGCATCGACGGCCTCCCGCCGAGCATGGTAACGCCATCCGAAGCGGACCTTAAACGCATCCGAAAAGATACCCAGGAGATTGTCGCAGCGCGTGCCATCGACGATGACAGGCTTGACTTTCTGGACGACTTTGAGTGGCCGGTGGATGGTGTAATCACTGGCGTTTACGGCAGCCAGCGCATCCTGAACGGTGAGCCGCGCAGACCTCATTTCGGCGTTGATATCCATGCGCCCGCCGGAACTCCTGTGCATGCACCGGCATCCGGACTCGTAACGGTTGCTCACCCCGATATGTACTTCTCCGGAGCAACGATGATTATTGATCACGGTTACGGCTTATCATCCGCTTTTCTTCACCTCGACTCGATGCTTGTCAACAAGGGTGATTACGTCAAAAAAGGTCAGGTGGTCGCCACAGTCGGTTCCTCCGGACGCAGCACAGGCCCGCACCTTGACTGGAGAATAAACCTTTTCTCCGAACGGCTCGACCCGCAGCTGATTGCTGGCGACATGCCAGCAACTCAATAACCCCGCCGTCGTACTGAATCGATGCAGGATCTTCCGACAAGCCGCGGCGTAATGCTCGGAATTGTCGCCATGGCGGCAGTAATTACCGCATCAAACATCCTGGTTGGCTATCCCATTAACGACTGGCTGACCTGGGGGCACTTCAGCTTCCCAGTCAGTTTCTTCATTGCCGACCTGGTCAACCGGCAACTGGGCGCAGCAAAGGCCCGACAGGTCGCCTACGCTGGATTTGCCGTGGCAGTGATTGTGTCGTTCTGGCTTGCTTCGCCGCGCATTGCGCTGGCTTCTGGCAGCGCGTTCATCGTCGGTCAGCTGATCAACATTACTGTTTTTGACCGACTGCGACACTGGCACTGGTGGCGTGTGCCGCTCATTTCATCCAGCGCAGCATCAACGGTCGACACGGTGATTTTTTACAGTTTCGCGTTTGCCGGCACCGGGCTGCCGTGGCTGACCTGGTCAATTGGCGACTACGCAGTAAAACTCGCCTCTGCAGTGTTCCTGATCCTGCCTTATTTCGTTGTCACAAAGAGACTGTGGGCCAACTCGCCGACTAAAGCGTAACCTGGGCCACAAGGCATCGGTCAGCACTCAGCCTGGCTGCCCTGTCCGAGGGCAATGCGGCCGACCCAGCCTTGAGGCAGACGGGCCAGCAGCGCCTCTCCTGACTGACGGCTCTCAAGTGACATGAAAACCGAACTGCCAGAGCCTGTCATGCGCGCCGCTCCATGTGGCCGCAGCCAATCGATCAGCGCCTGCACTTCAGGATAAAGTCTGCAGGTCACAGCCTCAAGATCATTACCCAGCGCGCCAAGACTGAAGTCTTCCGCAGAAACCTTCGTTCGACAGCCGCTGGCATTGAATTCCCTAAACACCCGCGCAGTCGAAACTGCCACCCCCGGATAGACAACAAGATACAACTGCTCATTGAGTGATATATCTGACAGTATCTCACCCAGGCCTTCAGCCCACGCGTTCCTGCCACGTACAAAAACCGGAACGTCGGCGCCAATTTGTGCGCCAATGGCAGCCAGCGTATCAACATCAAGATCAAGATTCCATAACGAGTTCAATGCAATCAGTGTTGTCGCGGCGCATGAGCTGCCGCCGCCAAGACCCGCGCCGACCGGCACGTGTTTACGTACACTGATGTTGACGCCTCGCGGGCCTGGAAATCGGTCTCTCAGCAGCCTTGCCGCACGTACCGTCAGATCGTCTGACTCGGCTATGCCCTCAATCGGCACAACCCGGACGATGCTGCCATCCGAGGTGCCGTTAAATTCAAGCTCATCGCACCAGTCAATCAGCTGGTAAACAGTCTGCAGCTCGTGATAGCCGCAGTCCAGACGTTTGACTACGTGCAGAAAAAGATTAATCTTGGCACAAGCCTGCCACCGCGACACCTAAACCCCCTGCACAATTGACATCGCTGCTAATTTACTGACCAACTCGAAATCACGAGCCTGATTTCCGATGGCTGTCTGTCGTTGGGTGTTCCAGAAGAGGTCTCGACCGCTTCGGTAGGAATGAGCCGAAATCGGGTAGGCAGCGCATACTCGCCATACTGCTTGTAGCGGGAAATCTGCACACGCCAGCCAGACTGCTCAATCAACACAATGTAGCCATTGGTGTCCCACTCCTTGAATGCTGGCGCACCCGGGTGTGGGCGGCCGACAACCCAGCTGTCCAACTCCTCGACTGGAAATTGCCAGCCAATGTATTCATCCAACACCATTTGCGCTGACGTACCAATGAGCTCCTCGCCTTCAGAGTCTACCAGCACGGCATCGTTCGGTTGCGACACCAGGCGAACGTGCCCGGAACCCAGGGAGCCATATAGATCAATCTGCTGGTGGCGATTCACGCTTCGCGCCCACCGTAGCCGCCCGATCTGACCGCCTTTTTCGGTGCGCAGACTCAATCGGCCCCTGATATTCCAGCCTGCAACGGGCTTTACGGACTCGAGGTGACGACTGAGGACTGCGGGATCAAATGACTGAATGCTCTTTTGCTGGGTTGCACATCCCCCCAGCATCAGCACGATGGCCAGCACCACCCGGACAAGCATCATTGGCCGGTCAATCGTTCTATCGTCTCAGTCAGGATTTCGCTGTCGGGCGTTTTCTTGCGGGCTCGTTCCCAAATTCGCCTGGCCTTCTGCGTGCGCCCTACGATCCAGTACACCTCACCAAGATGGGCCGCCATCACCGGATCATCACGACGCGACAGTGCGACCTCCAACAACTCAATTGCCAGGTCATACTCACCCTGTTTGAAGTGCGCCCAACCCATACTGTCCAGAATGTAGGGATCATTCGGCTTTTGCTCCAGTGCTCGTTCAATATAGCGCGTACCCTCTTCGAGACGGTCGGTCTGGTCGATCAGTGTATAACCCAGCGCATTAAGTGCCAGCGGATTTTCCGGTTGCTGCGCCAGCACTGCGTTAACAGCAGCTTCAACCTGGTCGATCATGTTTAACTCTGCTGCGGTGTAGCTTTTCGCAATCAAGAGCGTGGTATTGGCGGGAAATTCATTGAGTGCCGATTCCAGCACTGACAGGGCCTGCTGAAACTGACTGTTCTCGCGGTACAAGCCCTCGATGATGAGGATAATGCGGATTCTTTGCTGATTATTTTCAACAGGATATTCTTGCAGCAGATCAACTGCCTCAGCCACACTGCGGGTGCCGGCAATATACTTGGCGGTCAGCAGAAAACGGCTGAATGCAAGATTGCGACTGCTAATCCGGCTGATCCAGTTGCTGGCCTCTTCATAGTTTTCCTGATCCATCGCCAACTCAGCGAGACTCACCAGCACGTGCTGATTGTTTGGCTGCAGGGTGTGAAATTCAAGGAACTTGTCGCGCGACAGGTCGGGGTAATTCGCCTGTTCATGCAATGTTCCCAGCATATACATCGATTCGGCATCAGCAATGATTTCATACTGTTTGACCGCCTCACGATAATAGCCCTGATCAGCCAGATACGCGGCGTAGCTGTGTCGCAGCTTGTCAGAGTTCGGATGACGGGTCAGAAATCTTTCGACAAATTCGAGTGCCGCTTCAACTTTGCCCCGGCCCAGGCTAAGCGAAAACGATACTGCTGCCAGATCATCAGAATTCGGATCCATCGCGAAGCCATCTTCAACCAGACTATCGATCAATGCACCGTCCTTTTCAGCTGCAATAGCAAGTTCAATTAGCTGCAGACGGCCATATAAGCTCTCTGAATTGTCTTCGATAACCCTTGCAAACAGATCATAGGCGAGCTCGGGGGTCAAATTGCTGCTCAGCGTTCTGCCAATATTCTGAATCGTCGATTCCTCCGGTTCCGTCGACAGCTTCAGCGTCTGTCGAAAACCCTCGACTGCACGATCATACCTTTGCGTGGCAACTTGTGAAACCGCATTGGCATACCAGGCTGTTGCCGATTGGGGGCGCAGCTCCACCCACAGGTCTGATGTATTTGAAGCCACATCAAACTGCCGATGACTGATGGCTCTTAAGGAAACTGTTTCAGCAATGCGCGGGTCGCGGGTTTCAAAGGCAAGTTTTTCGAAAATTTCCAGTGACGTCAGTACATCGTTTCGAAAATAAGCGATCTCTGCAACCAGCAGATTGTGGAGCAACTCGGCTGACAGTTCATTAGTCGGTATACCGACTGCCACCAGATTAGTTTCAGCAGCCTCCAGCTCGTCAGGCGTGCCAGCCTGTTGCGCCACCGGAACGCATGCGGCCAATTGCAGTGCACCAGCAATTGCAACTAGCAGCAAAGGTCGTTTAATAAGAGCAGACACTTTAAGTTTATCTTTTTCGGTCATAACGGCGAAAACAACCGGCCTGGTCCGGCCGGCTATACGCATAATGCGGGCGGCAGCTGAACGCGAGATTCAATACCCCCAATAATCGAATACCTCGATGTATGGCCGCTACTGAACTCACCCGGCCACCGGTGAAATTGAGCTCGTCCAGTATCCTTAAGAGGTTAGTTTCCTTGGCTTCATTATAATGATTGTGTTGTCGGTCACATTAGTTTCACTTTGCCCCACCGGCAGTTACACCAGTTCACCAAAATGCATGCGGTTTGCAACGTTCCACCCTGCTCCAGCTGCGCGACATGAAAGACACATTAAGAGAAAAACTCAAGGTGCTGCTCGCAAGATACGACACCCTGAATCAGCAGTTGTCGGACTCTGAAGTGCTGCAGCAGCCCAATCAGGTGCGGGATTTGTCAATCGAACTCGCCGAAATCTCGGAAGTCGTCCAGACTTACGAGAAATATTGCGCATTAGAGGAGGAATTGGCAGAGGCCGACGCGCTATTGCAGGACCCCGACCCGCAAATTCAGACTTTCGCCAAGGAGGAGTGTGAGAGCATTGAAAGTGGCCTAAAAACAACACTGGAGGACTTGCAGAGGCTGCTGCTGCCAAAAGACCCCAATGACAAACGTAATATTTTTCTCGAAATTCGCGCTGGCACCGGCGGCGATGAAGCCGCGATATTTGCGGGCGATCTGCTTCGCATGTACAAACTCTACGTTCAGAACCAGGGCTGGAAAAGCGAAACCGTCAGTCAGAATGAAGGCGAACATGGCGGCTTCAAAGAGGTTATTTTGCGCGTGATCGGCAAAGGCGCCTATTCAAGGCTTAAGTTCGAATCCGGTGCACACCGGGTACAAAGGGTGCCCAAAACTGAAACGCAGGGCCGAATTCACACCTCCGCTTGCACGGTGGCGATTTTGCCGGAAGCTGACAAGATCGATGACGTTGAGATCGACACACAGGATCTTCGCGTCGACACTTATCGGGCTTCAGGTGCAGGCGGACAGCACGTCAATCGTACCGATTCTGCAGTGCGAATCACACACCTGCCGTCGGGCATCGTGGTCGAGTGTCAGGACGAGCGCTCGCAGCATCAGAACCGCGCCCGGGCGATGGCAATGCTGCGTGCACGTCTTTTACAGGCTGAGATCCAAAAGCAGCATGAACAGCAGACCGAAGCGCGCCGACTGATGGTCGGCAGCGGCGATCGCTCAGAGCGCATCCGGACTTACAATTTTCCGCAAAGCCGGGTCACCGATCATCGCATCAACCTCACGCTTTATAAACTTGATGAAATCATTGCCGGCAACATTGACCTGATCATCGAGCAGCTCACAACAGAATACCAGGCGGGGCTGATGGCTGACATGAGCGGCTTTCAGTGACCCAATTGAAATCGCTTACGGTTGGCGCAGCAAGGCGCGCGGGACGCGCAGTGCTAGGCGCCACAATCGACAGCGCCGCGCTGGATGCGGACCTGCTGCTTTGCGAAACGCTTTCGCTTGAGCGCAATATGCTGGACCTGCTGGAGCGAAGCGAGCTTGACACCGCGCAGCGAAGTCGCTTTGAAGCGCTGCTGCAGCGCAGACTCGATGGCGAGCCGGTTGCATACATGATCCGCACGCGGTCTTTCTGGACGATTGAAGTTGAGGTCAGCCCTGCAACACTGGTGCCCCGTCCGGAAACTGAGCTCGTGGTCGAGCGCGCACTTTATCACGCAAGCAATCTCAGGCAGCCACAGATTGCTGATCTCGGCACAGGTTCAGGCTGTATTGCGCTGGCACTTGCAAGCGAGCTTTCTCATGCACGGATTGTCGCAACTGACCTGTCTCATGACGCGCTTGCAATTGCCAAGCGCAACCAAACGCTTCTCGGCTTGAACAATATCGAGTTTTTGCACGGCGAATGGACCTCAGCGCTACCGGCTGAGGAGTTTGACATTATCGCGGCCAACCCGCCGTATATTGCCGATGGTGACCCTTGTCTTAAGAACAAATTCATGCGTTTTGAACCGCAGATGGCGCTCATTGGCGGGCCAGACGGGCTGGAATCGATCCGGGAAATCGTCGCCGGCGCATTTGAGCATTTAAAGCCCGGCGGCACTTTGATCATTGAACACGGCTATGACCAGGGGGAAACAGTCCGCGGCCTGCTGCAAGCGATCAATTTAACCGGCTGTCAAACCTTTCGTGATCTCGCAGGCCTTGAACGGGTAACCGAGGGACAAAAACCGCTGAGTTCCGGTTTATTCCCGAACAGTCATGCGAATTCAGCCACGACCGGGGTGTGATCTGACGGGCGCTCCCACTTTCTCGGCTCCTTGTCAATATGACAGCCGGTGCAGGAGTCACGAAGCTCATCGCTAATCAGGATGTGATCAATTCTGAGCCCCAGATCACGACGAAACCCTGCAGCCCGATAGTCCCACCAGGAAAAACTTCGCTCAGGCTGGTCGAACAGGCGAAACGCGTCACTTAAGCCAAGCCCGATAAGCTCGTTGAATTTATCCCGCTCCGGGGTGCTGCAGAGTATCTTGCCCTCCCACTGATCGGGATCGTGGACATCTTCATCAGCGGGTGCGATATTGAAATCTCCGAGCACTGCCAATTTGGCGTGGTTCGCAAGTTCCTGCTCAATATAGCGGGTCAGGTGCCCAAGCCACTCAAGTTTATAGTCGTATTTCTCCGAACCAACCGCCTGTCCGTTCGGCACATAGACATCAATAATGCGAACGCCATCGACTGTCGCGGTCAAAACCCGTCGCTGCGGGTCATCATAACCGGGGATCCCCTGAACCACATCACTCAACTCGCCTCTCGCCAATATCGCGACACCGTTATACGTCTTCTGTCCGAAATAACTCATCGAAAACCCGGCCTGTGTTAGTGCCTCGACAGGAAAATTTTCATCGACAGTCTTGGTCTCCTGCAGGCAAATGACATCCACAGCATGCGATTCATTCCATTGGCAGACATGCTCCAATCGCACCTTCAAAGAATTGACGTTCCATGTAGAAATTTTCATCGTTGTTCCTCAAAAATTGCCATGACGCGACTAAGCGATAGACTTTTACTCATTCTATAATACCGCTTGCCGCGCAGGATGAATGTCATCGTTTTCACCCGAATGCCTCGCTTCATTGCCTTGATGCACCGCTCTCAAGGTGGATTGGCCGGTGCATTTCTGTTATTCCTTCGCAAATTTTTGTGCGCGCATAGTGGCTATGTAGCTCAGCTGGTTAGAGCACGGCACTCATAATGCCGGGGTCGGTGGTTCGAGTCCACCCATAGCCACCACTTTGACCCGTGCATGCGTCTCACTGCTTCCCTTAAACAACCATCCACACCGCAGCCCGCGTCAGTTGTCAGTACGGTCGCGCTCATCATCAGCCAAATGTGCGCGAAAGTCTTCCCGCTCAATCAACGCGGCAACCGTTAACCCGATGACGAGTCCCCAGAACGGCGCGCCGATATTCCAGATTGAAACATCGGAAACCGTTACCAGCAAGGCGATCAGCGCACTCATCTGAAATCTGCCGGAAAACGCAACGACAAAAGCCCTCAGCAACACCGGCAGCAGTGCCAGCCCGGCCAGCACCGCGATAAACTCTGCCGGCAATTTAACGATCAGCCAGGTTGCAGCAAACGCAAAGATGCCAAAAACAGTCATCAACGCGCCAAACACCACACCTGCGGTATATTGCCGGAGCCGCTCACCGGCACTTGCCAGCACCGCATTGGACGGTCCTGTGACACAGGTTGATACCGCACCAAAAAGTGCATTTACGGCGGCTCCCGCGCCGCAGGCGATCGTCATATTGTTGACCGGCGGCCGATGTCCGCTATTCATTAACACTGCAAATCCCTGCGCATTTTGCGCCACCAGCACTGTTATCGCAAGCGGCAGAACCAGTTCAAAAAGCGCTTGTTGAGAGAACTGCGGTAGCTGAAAAACCGGCCATGCAAGCCATTGCGGCACGCCCTGTCCGGCATTGAAATCGCCGCCGATCAGCACGACTGCAATCCCCGCGACAAGTGCCATGACCACCGGCGGCGCATAGACACCAAGACCCGGCATCAGCAGTACACCGACATAAGCCAGAACCATGGCTGCTGACAGCACAAACTCACTCTCAAAGGCAAGCACCAGGTCCAGTCCGAACTGTAGAAAAATACCAGCTACCATAGCCAGCACAACCGGCATCGGCATGTAGCGCATCGCCTTTCGAACACTGCCGGAAAAACCGATTGCAGCGAGCAGCAGCGCGGTGACCCAAAACGCACCGATGACTTCAGCGAAACTTAAGTGATCCAACGCGGATGCCAAGAGCACTGTGCCCGGAATTGTCCAGGCAAAACTGAGCGGTTGGCGATAGGCAAGCGAAAAGCCGATGGTCATCAGGCCACTGAAGACGCAGGCGGCAAATATCCACGAACCAATCTCAATTTCACTCAGTCCGCCTGCCAGCCCGACAGAGATAATGATTGCCACCGGCCCAGTGCTGGAAAACAAAAACGCAACGATCGCAGTGGCGATATAAATACCGCCAATGTCACGGCCAAACTGACGAAGGCCCGCGATGGGGCGCTCTACAGGTTCAAAAATCATCTCAAGTGCTGCTAACCATTCAGATCAATGCAATGTATTCTATGCAATTTGTACTCACTGACTGGTTGAAGTTTTTTGACCGACTGCAACTCGCCCCGCTGTTCACATAAGGAGCGCATTAACTGATGAAATTTACCAAACTGGCTGACCGGGTGGGCGGTCCAGGCGCAGATGCATGGGACATTCACTTTGCGGCAATTGAACGGCAGCGCAACGGGGACAACATCATCGTCCTGTCAATCGGGCAGGAAATGCTGGAGGCGACTCCGTCGGTCATTATTGAAGCAGCCAACAATAGTCTGCAGCGTGCTCGGCATCACTACAGTGAAATCGGCGGCGAAGAAGATTTGCGGGCAGCCATCGCGAAGCGCTATTCAGCCCAATTGGGCCGGGCTATTGAACCCGACAATGTCGCCGTCATGTCCGGCGCGCAAAATGCATTGTTTGCCGCATCGCTGTGTGTTCTGGAAGCAGGTGATGAGGCAATCGTCCTGGAACCGTATTATGCAACGTACCCTGCAACATTCACGGTTGGCGGTGCCCGTCTGGTACCGATCACAACTAAGCCGGAAAAAGATTTCATCCCATCTGCTGATGACATCATGCAAAAGATAAACGAACGCACCCGTGCAATTATCGTAAACTCGCCGCACAATCCCTCCGGAATGGTGTATCCGCGCGAATTGATCAATCAAATTGTGCAGATCTGCCGCAGCAATAACATCTGGCTGATAAGCGACGAGGTTTATGCTTTTCTCGCTGAACCCGGTACGTTTTGCTCACCTGCATCACTGCCTGATGCGTTCGATCATTGCATCACCGTGTCGAGTGTGTCCAAGTCCCATCGAATGACCGGTTGGCGGGTCGGCTGGGCCATCGCAAGCAAACCGCTGATTGATCAGATGTTCAATCTGTCTGTATGCATGAGCTACGGATTGCCCATGTTCACCCAGGACGCGGCGCTCGTCGCCCTTGAGCACTCAGCTGTCATCGAAGCCGAAGTGAGACGCGAAATCAACCGAAAGCGGCAAATGGTCATCTCCCTTTTGAACCAAATCGACGGCATTGTCGTGCGCGGATCAAAGGTCGGAATGTTTGTTGTATTTGATGTCAGGGCTGTGCCTGTCAGCGCCAATACTTTCGCCTGGCAACTGCTTGAGCACTATGACGTTGCTGTGCTGCCGTGTACGGCGTTCGGTCCGAGCGGTACCGGCATTCTCAGAATGAACATCGGGGAGTCAGACGAAAACCTCCAGCACGCCTGCGACAGGATCGGCAAACTCATTCGGAGCCTTTGAGCAAGCACTGCTCAATCTTGTCACGCCCGCTGTAATAAAATTTGAGGCGTTTGACTGAATGCCCTGCCGCTGACCGGCTACCACAGATTCAAGACATGCTGCGCGCACCGCCATTTAATTCAGAACTTGAGGACTTCCGACACACAGTTCGCGAGTTTATTCGGGTCAATTTACCGGACCACATTCGCCAGCAGGTTGCCGCAGAAAAAATGGACCTGCCGCGTGAAGATCAGGTCTGCTGGCACCGAATTCTCAGAGACAACGGCGGCTGGTGCTGCCCCGCATGGCCCAAAGAGCACGGTGGCCCCGGCTGGAGTGATGAACAACAGTATGTTTTCGAGCAGGAACTCGCGCTCGGCAATGCGCCGCGACTAATGATTTACGGTGTCGGCATGCTTGGACCGACGCTGTTTGAGTATGGCAGCGAACAGCAAAGAGAACGCATTTTGCCCGACATCCTGAATGCCGATACCTTCTGGTGTCAGGGTTTTTCTGAGCCGGGTTCTGGTTCTGACCTTGCTTCGCTGAATTGCCGGATGACGCCCGATGGTGATGAATACATCGTGAACGGTTCTAAAATCTGGACCAGCGAAGCGCATCTCGCGGACTGGATATTTGGTCTTTTTCGCTCCAGTGTAGAAGCACGCAAACAGCAGGGCATCACGTTCTTGCTGATTGATCTTGCCTCTCCCGGTGTAACGGTCCGGCCGCTTAAGATTTTTGAAGATACCCATGAAGTCAACCAGGTGTTTTTTGACCAGGTGCGCGTACCCAAAGAAAATGTGGTCGGTCGACTCGGGGAGGGCTGGGAGATTGGCAAGTACCTGCTGAGCCTGGAGCGGTTCGGTACGGCTGAGGTGTCACGCACCAAAGCCACCATGCAACGCCTGACCGAGTTGGCGTTCGCTGAGATACCGGGTGGGACGCGGCTGATCGATCATGTAGATTTCGCTGAGCGTTTCTGTCGCGCAGAGCGTGCGCTACACGCACTGGAAATGACGGAAAGGCGCATTTTGCTGGGCGATCAACGCGCCGAGTCAATCGGAACCGGTGCTTCCATGCTGAAAATTCGCGGCACTGAAATTCAATCTGATGTTTTTCGCCTGACGGCTGAAGCAAGTGCGCATTTTGCACACATCGATATCCCGCGCAGCCAGGCGGGCTGCCACTCCGATAGCCCGTACCAACCCGGTGACGCAGCGAGAAACTATTTCAATTACCGAAAAACCCCGATCTACTCCGGGTCAAACGAGATTCAGCGCAACATCATCGCAAAACTTGAACTGGACCTCAGATCGTGATCGATCAATCGACGTTTGAACAGCAATCGCTGATCGAAGATGCGGCCCGGCGCTTTCTTGAGAAAAACTATTCGTTTGAGAAGCGCCGCGAGATCATTGCCGAAGAACCGGGCTATTCAACCGATCATTGGCGCGAGATGGCGCAGCTTGGCTGGATGCTACTGCCGATCTCAGCCGAATTTGGTGGTTTGGGCGGCAGCACTGCACTGGTTTTAACGCTGCTAAAGGAGTTCGGCCGGACGCTCTACGTTAGCCCTTACCTGGCAAGTGCTGTTACATCAGCGAGAATTATTGAAAAAATGGCCGCGCGACCCGTCGGCCAGCAAATACTCGAAAAGATCGGTTCTGGCGAAGTCATTGTTTCACCAGCCATTTATGAGCCCCAGGCCCGATATGATTTGAACAATGTTGCGACGACCGCAAGCACTGCGCGGGGCGCCATTTTGCTAAGCGGCGCAAAAACCGCGGTGCTTTACGGCAATGCTGCATCGCACCTGCTGGTGCTGGCTCAAAATGCCGGCAACCACGAGAGCCATCGGGAATTCTCGCTGCATTTGATTCCTAAAGATACTGAAGGCGTTCAACTGACCCATTACCGTACCCACGATGGCGCACGGGCATCGGATGTGAAACTGGACAACGTTGAATCGCGCGACCCGCAAATGATTTGGCAGGGAGAGCAAACGCTAACAGAAATTTCGCAGGCAATGAATCTTGCCAATGCGGCAATCTCGGCGGAATTGGTCGGTGCAATGGAGGCTACGCTCGAGTTAACCCTCGACTTCGTCAAAACACGCACCCAGTTCGGTCAGAAACTGAGTTCTTTTCAGTCCCTGCAACACCGATTGGTGGATATGTACATGCGCTGCCAGATGGCGGAGTCTTTGAGCCGGGAAACAGCGCGTGCAATCGATTCATTTCGTGGTGCTGAGCAGGACATAATGGTATCCGCGGCAAAATGTGAAATTGCCAGAGCCGCACTGCTGAATGCAGAAGAAGCCATACAGTTGCATGGAGCCATGGGCATGATGGATGAAATGGCAGTCGGCCACTACCTGAAACGCGTATTCAGTTTGAGTCTTTTGTTTGGTGATGCCGACTACCACCAGGCACGGTACCGCAGTCTTAGACTTAAGGCTGCCAGTTAGTGTCGTGAGATATGATTAGACGAAACACATGACGACAGCGGGACAATGAGCAGTACAAGACAAACAGATTACGACATTCATGTCAGTGTCGAAACACACTACCTCGCTAATCAGTCGGATCCATCCGAGGACCGATATTTATTCGCCTATACCATCACCATCACCAATCACGGCCTGATTGGTGCCCAGCTGCTCAGAAGGCACTGGATCGTTACAGACGGCGACGAAAATGTGCAGAATGTCCGTGGCGATGGCGTTGTTGGTGAACAGCCACATCTGTTACCCGGTGAATCCTATCGCTATACCAGCGGGACAGTCCTTGAAACACCGGTTGGCACCATGGAGGGAAGCTACCAGATGATTGCCGATGACGGAACGCAATTTGATGCACAAATTCCAGTATTTGTGCTCTCTGCAAAGCGGGTGTTTCATTGACCCGATGAGCGGCTTACTCAAAGCGTCTGTGATTGGTATTCCGATCCCGTAAATTGATCACGCACTTTTCATGTTAGTCTGAAGTTCCAGAGCACATTCGTAGTTAAGTTCTTCTAATTAAGGCATTTTTAGGCAATTTATTTTTTGCCATTCTGCCTACAACAACCAAAAATCGTAAGCCGACTATACGGACAAAAGATATAGATAATGAAAGGGTTAGATTGCCTGGACAGGCAAAAAAGGCTCAGAACTTCAGATTAGTGCGCTGTGCTCGAAGCTTGAATGCTCAACGACTCGGCCTGCAAATGATCCGCTCATCATTAACAGCCGTCAGGAACAAACGGTCAGATGTCGATATTTATCGCTGACAGCGCTTTGGCCTCGATAAACGCTCGGCGCGGCTCCACTTTGTCACCCATCAGGGTTTCAAAGGTACCATCTGTGTTGAAAAGATCCGTGATCGCAACACGGCGCAGTTGGCGCTCATTCATGTCCATCGTTGTTTCGCGCAACTGATCCGCATTCATTTCACCCAGACCCTTGTAGCGCTGGATCGTCATTGCTTTTCTCGCATCGTGCATCAGCCAGTCGATCGCTTCCGCCAAATCAACGAGTTCAGCGCGCTTCGAGCCACGTTTGACAATGACTGCGGATACCTCGTGTTTACGCATCTCCTCGGCAAGCGCAATCAGCGAGCGATAACTTGAAGAGCTGGCAATCACCCTGTCCAGCACCGATTCGGTGCGGCTGCCCATGTAATCTCTTTCTATTCTGATACCAAGTCCAGTGTTATCGCCAACCGGCACCACCTCAATCGTATACCGCCCGCCGGCATCTTCAAGTGCCTCCGCCAGCATTCCGGCAAACGACTCAAGATAAAGCCGATCATTAAACCGTTTGGCATCAAGCGGCTGAAATTTGCTTAGCAGCTCAAGCACTTGCGGGTCGATGCGATCAGCCAGAGTTTGTGCAGCATGCCTGGCGCTCACCCTTGTACGACATAGATTTTCAAGTGTATCAGCTTCGAAAACGAACGCATCTTCATCGTTGACAGAGCCATTCATCAGTTGAACTTTCGCTTCCTGTATTGCATGTTTCAGAACATAGTTATCAAGCTCGTTATCGTCATTGAGGTATTGTTCTGACTTTCGGTGCTTCGCCTTATACAGTGGCGGCTGTGCGATATACAGATGGCCCCGTTCAATGAGTCTGCGCATCTTGTTATAGAAAAACGTCAGCAGCAGGGTGCGAATATGTGAGCCGTCAACATCCGCATCAGTCATGATAATGACGCGGTGATAACGAAGTTTTTCAATATCAAAATCCTGGTCAACCCCGGTACCAAGCGCAGCGATCAGCGTCTGAATCTCTTCTGATGCAAAAATCTTGTCAACCGATGCCTTTTGTACATTCAGAATCTTGCCCTTGAGCGGCAAAATTGCCTGGTATTTTCGATCGCGCGCCTGCTTTGCGGAGCCACCGGCAGATTCGCCCTCCACCAGGAACAGTTCACTTTGCGCAGGGTCCTTTTCCTGGCAATCGGCAAGTTTGCCGGGCAGGGTGGTTGAATCGAGCGCATTGCCGCGCGCTCTCGCCCTTTCTTTTTGCACGCGCTCTCGAACTGCGGCGGCATTGACTGCTTTTTCACAAATCTGTTGGGCAACCTTGGGGTTTTCCTCCAGAAATTCCTTCAGGCCTTCACCGATAACCGAGCGCACTGCACCTTCAACATTGGACGAAACCAGTTTGTCTTTGGTCTGGGATGAGAATTTGGGATCGTGTACCCTGACCGTCAGTATTGCAATGAGTCCCTCGCGAATATCTTCACCCTTGATGCTGATTTTTGTGCCGATGCCATTCGCGTCCATGTAGGAGGCGACTGTCAAAGTCACACCCTTGCGGAATCCAGTCAGGTGAGTGCCGCCGTCGCGCTGATAAATGTTGTTGGTGTAGCTGCGGGTGTTCTCGTCGTAGTATTGACTGCACCACTGCAGTGCTGCACTGACTGAAATCCCGTCCCGCTCGCCACTGACTGCGATCACGTCCTCATTGATACGCTCCCGCGAACGGGTCATGTCGGCGACATATTCGAAAATGCCGCCGGCCTTTTCCATAATGTCGCGGCGACCGTCTCGTTCATCATTGAGTTCTATTTTTACGCCAGGATTGAGGTAGGTGAGCTCTCGCAGCCGCTCGTGCAGCGTTGCAAAACTGAAGGTTGTATCACTGAAGTACTTTTGCGAGGGCTTAAACCGAACTGAAGTTCCCGTCAGTTTCGTCTGACCGATGGTTCTGAGCGCAGCAACCGGCTCACCCTCTTCAAACTCCTGGTAGTGAACCTCACCTTCCCGATAAATAGTCATTTCGACTTTTTCGGAAAGCGCATTGACGACCGATACGCCAACTCCATGCAGACCACCCGATGCGGTGTAAGACTCGTCATCAAATTTGCCGCCGGCATGCAACACTGTCATAATAATCGTCGCACTGGGCAGATCTTCGCCGTTCGGACCTTCCCCCTCCATAATTCCGACTGGAATCCCGCGGCCGTTATCCTCAACCGACACTGCACCGTCGGCGTGAATCGTAACAACAATGCGATCGCAAAATCCCTCTGCGACTTCGTCAATCGCGTTATCGACCACCTCGGTGACCATGTGATGCAATCCAGTACCGTCATCGGTATCCCCGATATACATTCCAGGGCGTTTGCGGACCGGCTCCAAACCGCGCAATACCTTGATACTGGAGCTATCGTAGCCGTTGCTTGCTGCTGATGTCATATGGTCTGATTATTGATGAAGAAATCTGTTCAATTGATGCACCCGGTTCATCAGGCACTTGGGATATGCCTGCAACAAAAGGTCAGGCAAACAAACTGTCGAGCTTAAGTGTCTTTGAGTAACATAACGAGAAAGGTTGTCGAAGCCTCTTCCGGAAACTTGATCTGGCAGGCAGATTGCGTCGCGCGCAGATAAAGCTCAACATTCTCACATTCCGGCATCGCTTCCAGTGCATCCAGCAGATAGCGGTAATTAACCTGAAATTTGTGCTCGGAGATGTTCTCGTCTACGTTCATCGTGTGTTCAATTTTCTTCTGCACGATGTCTGCTACCATATCCAGCCGGCCATTGCTGACGACTACGTTTGCAGCAATTTTCCCCTTGTTCGGATCTTTGTGTGCCATACCGAGAATTCCGACCATGTTCAGACCGCTGGCCAACTCGCTGCGGTCTGCCCTAAACGCCAGCTCCAGGTTGCCGGGCACTGCAGCCCGCCAGTCCGGAAAGGCGCCTTCCATTAATTTCGAAGTGAACGAAAAGTTCGGTGTTGACATTCGTAAATGCGCGCTTTTGAACTGCACTGTTACTCTTGATGTCAGAGACGACAGCACCTTGCTCAATTCAATTGCGGTTTTTCTCGGCACCACTGCGCGGTGTCGAAGTTCTAAATCAGGTGCGTCAATATTGGACTCGCTCATCGCCATACGATGACCGTCGGTGGTAACCGCCCGCACACAGCTGTCGGCAATCTCCAGCAACGTCGCATTCAGATAATGACGCGGCTCATTCTTACCCATCGCATGCTCGGTTCGCCGGAAAATGTTACGCAGCGCATAGCGATCCATATCGAATTGCACAGTCCATTCTTCCTCACCGACGTTCAGGTATGGAAAATCTTCAGCATCAAGCAGCGACTCGGTCATTGCGTTTTTGTAGTCCTCTGTCGAAAATTGTGCGTCCGGCGCACTCCCGTTCGCATTCGCAGCAGGCACACTGTCCACTTGAGCACTGTCAATGTTCTCTACAACCAGCCTGGTACCAGCCTGGTTGAAGTCCAGCCTGCTGCCGCTTGGCTGACGCCGGCAGTACTCCAGCAACATCTGCGCTGAACAGACAAACTTTCCTTCCGCAGAGACCTCCACATCCTCGATTCTTTCGCTGGCCTCGAGATCGATGCTCGATCCCCACAAACGGATGCCACCGTCGACCGATTCGATCAATACCTGGGCCAGTATTGGAATAGTTGGACTGCTGTCGATGACCGATGCCACGCGGCTCAACGGCTCGATGATCGTATCTTTTTCAATTGTGAATCGCATAGTTAACCGAAGAAAAAATTAGTGATCTAATATTTTATTTTTTATTAGGTCTGTGAAGTACACCAACAACCCAAATAAATGCGGTGTAATCAACTGGATAAATCACCAAAACCTGTTAAGTATTCAGTGAGGCTAAAGTGGAAGATTGTGGACAGGATTCAACTTGAAATCAGCTCGATTGAGTTATTCACATTGATTCATCAAATTATACACCGGTTGTTAACAACTTGCAGTAGGCTGTGACGCTCAAATGTGCTTTTTCCGGATCTCGATCTGACTTACTGCACGAACTGTTCGTGCAGGTTTTTGTACTCGTCCCGAAACTGCTTGTCCTGTTGTTCGCGTTCACGCACTTTTTTGAGCGCGTACAAGACAGTCGCATGATTCTTGCCGCCAAATGCTTTGCCGATTTCCGGCAGACTCTTGCTGGTAAACTCCCGACAAAGACTCATTGCCACCTGGCGTGCCAAAACCAGGTCAGCTCTTCTTTTTGCTGACAGGATATCCTTGAGCCGCACGTCGTAATAGCGTGCAACGGCTGCCTGAATATCATCGATGGTGATGGTTCGGTTGCTGAACTCAAGCAAGTCCTCCAACTGATTCCTGACAAACGCAATGGTGATTTCCTTGCCCATGAATCGATGGCTGGCTGCCAGTTTGTTGAGTGCACCTTCCAGTTCGCGTACACTGGTTGTGATATTTTCGGCCAGGAACCTCAGTACTTCCGGTTTGATATGAATATCACGCAGCTTGGCCTTGATTTCCAAAATGGCAATACGCGTTTCGAGCTCCGGCGGACTAATCCGCACGGTTAGCCCCTGACTGAGCCGCGACTTGATCCGGTCTTCCACCTGCACGAGTTCCCGGGAAAATTTGTCGCTGGTAATAATCACCTGTTTGCCACCTTCCAGCAGAAGATTGAATGTCTGCAGGAATTCCGCCTGTGAGGACTCCTTGCCAGAGAACAGGTGAATGTCGTCGATAAGGAGCGCATCCAGTTCACGATATGCGTTCTTCATTCGCTCGGCAGCTTCATTGTTACGATTCAAAATAGCGTTAATGATGTGCTGAACAAAATTCTGTGCGTTGACATAGCCGACCTTGGCGTTCGGGTATCGATCCTGCAGCGCGTGACCGACCGCCTGCATGAGGTGTGTCTTGCCAATTCCGACTGTACCATAAAGAAACAGCGGATTGTATTCACGCCGGCCAGGGTCTTTGCTGGCCGCCTCCGCGGCACAGCGGGCGAGCCTGTTTGAATCGCCGACGATGTGCTGGTCAAACGTGAAAATTGGCGACAGCGGGCTGAATCCGAACTTCAGCGTGCCGCCCTTGTTTTTTGAAGAATTGCTGGCCGGCAGCGCCCTGCTTTTACCGTTCCCGCTGCGCGCGAGAGGTGCGCCTGTTGATTCCAGTTCAACTTTAACGGATATCCGGTCGCCATAGTATGCACTGGCCAATTCGGTAATGCGCTCCAGCCACCTCGATTCAACCGCGTTTCGAACATATGGGTTCGGTGCCCTGAGCACCAGCGCACCATTGACCGCATCCGCACTCAATGTGCGAAGTGAGGCGTGGAGGTCTTTTTCGCTAACCTCCTGCCCCAGCTGGACAAGGACAGTTTCCCATAAACTCAAAGGTATCATGAAATTTCCGTACGGCGACTCGCGAATGTTAAATCGTTGGGTCTGCGCCTGAAGAACCCGACGAGCGAAGCGCAGGGTCGTTAGTACCCGACATTGTCTTAGTACCCGACTTTACCGGCAAAAATAGCGGCACTCAAAATAGCCGCTCCGGTCGTGCTATCTTACACCAAATTCACCACAAGCGTTAATAGAATTTTCCTTCCTGCGGCAGGATTTTCGTTTGCTATAATTTTTCAACCAATTTTGCGCATGATAATATGCAGCAATCCGCGCCAATGAGACGGACACGTCGCCTAATGGGAACACCTAACTGGATTTATTCTTATGAAACGCACATTTCAACCCAGCAATCTGAAACGAAAGCGAAAGCACGGGTTCAGGGCCCGAATGCGAACCCGCGGTGGGCGGGCGGTGATCAACGCACGCCGGGCACGGGGACGTGCGCGTTTAAGTGCGTGATGCCTCCGGGCCGCAGCAAGGTTTTCAGCTGTCACGCAACTGCAGGCTGACCAGATCGGCTCAGTTCAAGGCAGTCTTCAGTCAACATAGCAAGGTTTCAAATCGTTATTTTCGGATACTGGTTCAACACAGGCAGGACTCACCTGATTCACGACTAGGAATTATCGTCTCCCGCAGGGTATCGCGCAAAGCTGTCAATCGAAATCGTATCCGGCGCCAGTTGCGTGAAGCGTTCAGGCTCAAGCGTCACAATCTGAAAAAAATGGACCTGGTCGTTATTGCTCACCGCAGCTGTGAGGACACGGTCAACAAAGAGCTTCGCAGACAAATCATCAAGTTGTTCAACAAACTCGAATCATGAAACGCATTCTCATCGTTTTCGTAAAGGTTTATCGCTATGCGATCAGTCCCTTTATGGCACCGTGCTGTCGCTTTCATCCGACCTGTTCCAGTTATGCGCTGCAGGCGCTTGAGCAGCATGGCGCGTTGAAAGGCACCTGGTACTCGATTCGCCGAATCAGCCGCTGTCATCCCTGGCATCCGGGTGGCTTTGATCCGGTTCCACGCACGCAGGACCAAAACTGATGGATTTTCGCCGCGCGCTGCTGTCGATTTCGCTTGGCCTGGTTTTGCTGCTGATCTGGCAGGCATGGCTCGACTTTGACAGGGGACAATCGGAATCCGTACCAGTCGGCGAGCGCGCTCAACTTGACTCAGAGCTACCTGCAACCCCGGTTGCACAGCCGCAAACACAGCCCTCAGCAGTACCTGAAGCACCCGATGCACCAGCCGCGCCCGCTACCGCGGGCATTTTGCCGCAGGTTCAGCAGGAAACTGGCACCCTGATTACGGTTGAGACGGATTTACTGAAAGTCAATCTCGATACAGTCGGCGGACAACTGCGCGATGCTCGCTTGCTCAAATATCCGGTGGAGGTTGAAATGCCGGATGTACCGTTCAGGCTGCTGAAAGATCAGCCTCCGGATTTGCTGATTGCGCAGTCGGGACTGGTCGGCAATGATTTCGAGTACCCCAATCACAAAACCGAGTTCAGTGCGGAAGAAAACGCCTATACGCTAGCGACGGATGAGCAGACTTTAGAGGTACCGCTTTACTGGCGCGCTGCAGACGGTGTCGAGTACACCAAGATATTTACCTTTTACCGAGACAGCTACCTCATTGATATCGAATACCGGGTGGACAATCGCAGCGGTCGAACCTGGCAAGGCTATCAGTATGGCCAGTTTCTGGCGACTGAGCAGGACTCTGAGCGCGAGGGATTCTTGTTCCTGCAGGCCTTGCCCAGCTACCAGGGCGCGGCAATCTATACGCCTGAGGACAAGTATGACAAGATTGACTTCAAGGAAATTCGCAACGACAAGCCGGTGTTTGAGACTGAATCGGGCTGGGTGGCCATGCTGCAGCACTATTTTGTCACGGCCTGGCTGCCGGAAGAAAGCGCCCCTTACCGTCTTTACACCAGAACGCTCGCTGACACCGCGGCGCAGACTCGCTATCAGGTCGGCTATGTCACGCTGACACCCACCACGGTCGCCAATGAATCGGTCGGCTCCCTTAACAGTCGGATCTATGTCGGTCCCAAGGAACAGGATCGGATCAAGGACCCTGCCGAGGGCCTGATTCTTACCGTCGATTACGGCTGGCTGACACCCGTCTCTTCACCGCTTTTCTGGATCCTGAGAAAAATTAACGATTTCGTTCAGAACTGGGGCTGGTCAATCATCATTCTCACCCTGCTCGTGAAGATCGTTTTCTATCCGCTGTCGGCAGCCAGTTACAAGTCGATGGGGAAAATGAAAAAACTGCAGCCGCGCTTAAAGACGCTTAAAGAGCGCTATGGCGATGACAAGCAGAAGCTCAACCAGGAAATGATGCAGATTTACAAGAAAGAGAAGATCAATCCGTTGGGTGGCTGTTTGCCAATTCTGATTCAAATACCTGTATTTATTGCACTTTATTGGGTTTTGCTGGAAAGTGTCGAGCTTCGCCAGGCGCCGTTTATCTTTTGGCTCACTGATCTTTCCCGGTCTGATCCATATTTCGTGCTGCCCGTTTTGATGGGCGCATCGATGTTTGCACAACAGTTTTTGAATCCGACCCCGCTGGATTCGCTGCAAAAGAACATCATGATGAGCCTGCCCATTGTTTTTACGATATTCTTTCTGTGGTTCCCGTCCGGGCTGGTGCTTTACTGGCTCGTCAATAACATTCTTTCAATTGCCCAGCAGTGGTACATCACACGCAAACTGCTGACCGAGTAGATGCGCGCGGACCCGATACGATCGCTGCCATCTCGACCCCTGCCGGGGTGGGCGGTATTGGCGTTGTGCGTCTGTCAGGCACCCAGTGCCGTCCGATTGCCAGCGCGCTGGCCGGTGCAGTCCCGCGGCCGCGCAAGGCGCAGTATCAAACGTTCAAAGATGCTGATGGCAGGCCGATAGACCAGGGCATTGCGCTCTACTTTCCCGCGCCACGCTCCTATACTGGCGAGGATGTTCTGGAGTTGCAGTGTCACGGTGGGCCAGTCGTGCTCAACATGCTGCTGGGTCGGGTGCTCGAGCTCGGCGCGCGCACCGCTCAGCCTGGCGAGTTCACCGAACGCGCCTTTTTGAACGACAAACTGGACCTGGCCCAGGCCGAAGCAGTTGCTGATCTGATTATGAGCTCTACTGAGGCTGCTGCGAGAAGCGCAATGCGTTCCTTACTCGGCGATTTTTCCGCCCGCGTTCACGAGATTCGCCAATCAATCCTCGAGCTTAGAATGTACGTGGAAGCGGCAATCGACTTTCCCGAAGAGGAGATTGACTTTCTTGACGACCAGAGTATTGTTCAGCAGCTCGATCAGATTCGCGATGAGTTGACTGACTTTCTTGCCAGCGCGGCGCGCGGGCGAGTGTTCCGTGAGGGTCTGGATGTGGCCATTGCCGGGTTGCCGAATGCGGGCAAGTCCAGTCTGCTCAACTGCCTGGCGGGCATGGAGCGTTCGATTGTTACGCCACAGGCCGGAACCACTCGGGATACCGTTGATTTGATGATTGATCTCAATGGCCTGGCGGTTCGTCTGACTGATACAGCGGGGCTTCGCGCGAGCACCGATCCAGTCGAACGGGAGGGCATCGATAGAGCCTGGCTGGCGGTTCGTGAGGCGTCCCTTGTGCTATACCTGGCTGACATGGGTCAGGGTCTGACCGACGCGGACCTCGAGAACCTCTCACACCTTGAAAACTGCAATGTGCTGCTGGTCTGGAACAAGATTGACCTTGCGCAGGACAGCTTTGCACCACCGGCACTGCCCAAGGGTGTGAATGAACAGCTGTCAATTTCGGCCAAATACACGCTTGGAATTGATTTAATTGGCAGCTACATTCAACAGTTTGCAGGTTTTACAGTCAGTGAGGAGAGCCTCTTTCTGGCCCGTCACCGGCATCTTGAAGCCATGCAAAATGCGCTTGAATTTATTAACCAGGCATACACTGCGCTATACGAGCAGCGTTTGGGGGATCTCGGCGCCGAAGACTTGCGGGACGCGATGAATGAGCTGGGCAAGCTGGTCGGTGAGATTTCACCCGATGATCTGCTCGGCGAGATATTTGCCAACTTTTGTATCGGTAAATAGCGTTGTTGGCTTCAATACCAAGTAAACTATTGAATCAGAACGAACGCTTCCCTAACCGGTTTATTTCGTGATGCAAAACAATCAATCTGCCAGGGTGCTGGCCCAACTGGGCATTGTGCTGGCATTTGTCGCAGGCATAGCCCTGTGGCAGCACGAGTATCTGATCAATCTGTACATCGCCAATCAGCTTACCAAAGTCGGCTGGGTGGTGAACGGTGCAATACTGGCTCTGTTTTTACTGGGTCTGACGCAGATGGTGCGGCTTTTGTTACACTATCGCCTTGAAGAAAATGCGCTGAATGCCTTTTCCAAGGCCGTGAAAAGTGGCGCGACAGACAATATGGACAAGCTGTTGCCGGCAAATTCGATTATCGGCCAGCGTTACCATACAGTTGCGGGTTTTTTCAGCTCGCGGACAGAAATCAATCACAATGCACTGGCCGCGACCTTGCTGGCCCGCGAGACGAGCAAGACGAGTTTCATCAAGTTCGTCAACAACATCCTCATTCTGGCCGGGGTATTTGGCACCATTGTTTCCCTGACCGTCGCGCTGATAGGCGCATCCACCGCAATCTCTGCGACCGACAGTTTACGCGGCATTGATGTTGTAATCCACGGCATGTCAACTGCGCTTTCGACCACCATGACGGCAATTTTGGCTTATTTCATATTTGGGTATTTTTACCTCAAACTCATGGACACACAGTCCTACATCCTGGGGCGGGTTGAGCACGAAACTGCAACTGAACTGATCCCGCGCTACCAGGTGGCGACCCGTTCACCCGAGCAGGCACTAAGCGAGCTGTTGACTGGAACGGTTGAAACCATCAACAAGTTCAATGAATTCATCAACAAGATGCAGACCATTGGTGAATCACAAAACCAGGTGCTGGAGAACTTCGAGCAGCTGACCAACGAGAACATGCGGGTCCTGAGCGACATCAGGAGCATATTGCGCGCCGGCTTCAGACTACGGGACGAATCCGAAAGCGAGCAGGGCTAGGACCGGGGACCGGCGGACATGGCAGCGGACTCTGGCGGTTTCGTTGACCTGCGCGTTCACCGCGCCACTGAAGGCAACCACTCCGACGACAGCATATGGCCATCATTTACCGACATCATGATGGTTGTTGTGATGATCTTTCTGATGGCTGCGGTGATCTTTATGTTGCGCAACCTGCAACTCGACGAAGATATCGCAAAAGCCACCACGGCTGAAATCGAAGCGCAGGAGGAAACTCAGTCACTTCGCGAGAGAACGGCATATCTTACTGATATTATTAATAAAACAAAAGCCGAGCTGACGCTTACTGAAAACCAGAGAAGTGAGCTTGAAGCATTGTCCGAGGTGCGTGGCACGCGTATCACGGAGCTTGAAGTCGAGACTGCCCGGCTGTACCAGACCCAGCAGCAGCTTGCTGCCGAGGTCGCCGGTCTGAACCAGCAGATCGAAGACATTCGACAGCAGCGAAACGCACTGACTCAACGTGTCAGTTCGATGAATCAGACCATTGCCGAGCTTAATTCTCTGATCGATGACCGGGCGCTCGAGTTTGAAGTTCTGCAAACCGAATTTACCCGCAAGCAGCAGCAATTGAGTCTGCTTGAACAGACGCTCACGCAGCGCACCCAAGAGCTGCAGGACTTGACACTGGCGCGCGCGCAATTGCAGGGCGTCATTGATCAGCTTCAGGAAGTTAAGTCTGAACAGGCACTTGTAATTGAGCAGCAGGTTGAGACACAGGCATTGTTGCGGGAGGAGATATCGAAGCGCGCGAGCGAAATTCAGGAATTCGAACGCCAGCTGGCAGCCCGTGATGATGCCATTGAGCAGCTTCAGGGAGTTAAGTCTGAACAGGCACTTGCAATTGAACAGCAGGTCGAGACACAGGCATTGTTGCGCGAGGAGATATCGAAGCGTACGAGCGAAATTCAGGAATTCGAACGCCAGCTGGCAGCCCGTGATGATGCGTTCCGGGAGCTTAGCGAGGCAAGCCAACTCCTGCAGTTGGATGTTGACACCCTGTCAGCCAGTCAGCTTGACAATGCCAGGACGATTGCAATCCAGCGGCAAAGCCTTGAATCATTAACCGCGCGCTATGCCACCCAACAGGCGGAACTTGAACGTGTTCGAACCGAATCAGCCGCGCGGGACATTGAGTTTGCCAGAACCCGGGACCAGCTGACAGCCGCGCTGGCAGATCTGGCTGAAACAAAACAGGTCAGTGAAACGACAAGTGCGCGTCAGCAAGGGGAGCTTTTTGCAATTAGACAGTTGCTCACTCAAAGTGATCAAACCGTGGAAGTTCAAAAGCAAGAGCTGGCATCCCTGCGTGCGCAGTATGCGGAGCGCCTGGCGGAGCTCAACCGGGTTGAAGCCAACTACATTCAGCGCGAGCGCGAATTGGTGCGCTTGCAGGAACATCTGACAACAGCCATTGAGACGGCCGAAGCACTGAAGGCCCGACTACAGGAGCGGGATACCGAAATTGGCACACTAAACATCCGGATTGCTGCGCTCGGTGATGAAGTTGACACCTTGAATCGAGCCGATGTAGTCTCAAATGATCAAATAAATCAAATGGTTGATGAAATTCTGAGTTATCAGAACCAGATTGCCGGGCAACTTGGCCAAATTGCTGAGCTTGAGCAAAACCTGCGTCAGACTGAAGTCGAAAAGGATGACATTGAACGCGAGCTTGAATTCAGCCGGCGGTTGCAGGCCGACCGCCAGGAACAGTTGCAAACCATGCAGGCACTCATGCAGCAGCTGAGCGACGATCTCAAGGTACGCGATGAGCGACTGGAGTCACTTGCAGCCGAAAATCAGAGTTTGAAGGAGTCTGGTGTGCGCGGTGAGAAACAGATTGTCGAGCTTCGTCAGGCCTATCAGGAGCGACTGGCCGAATTGGCCAGCATGGAAAGCGCGCTCGCGGCAAGCAGCGGACAGCTGGCTGAACTGCAAAGCGAAATCGTTGATCTTGAAGAAGAACGTCAACTGATGCTGAGACCCGCGCGAAGTCCGGCTAATCGCTATGTTGTTGAAGTCTACTATGACCGGAGCACTGCAGGGGAACCGATTTATCAGTACCGCGTGCCAGGCCAGAGCCTGGCCTATACCGTCAGCCGGGAAGCGCTGGATGATATTCTTGAGCAACTGAAAAAGGAGCGTTCTGAAGGCCTGTATACCCGGGTCATCTTTCCAAACGAAGACCGATTGACGTTCGGTGATGCGTGGGCGTTCACACAGCATATCCAGTCCAATTACGATTACTATAGCCAGTAACGACGCTGCTGCCGT
>JAJDZL010000183.1 GCA_022824665.1 Gammaproteobacteria bacterium
GGCAATCTGCCGCTGCAATTGCATTCCCACTGCCTGTCAGGCCTTGCACCGTATACCGCACTTTTGGCAGTAGACTGTGGTGTCGAGACAGTGCATACGGCAACATCGACGCTGGCCAATGGCGCATCGCATTCTCCGACAGAGCTCTTCGTTAGAAACTGTCGACGGCGGGGGCATCAGCTTGACCTGGATTTACAGCCGGTTGAAGAGGTGGCTGACAGGCTTGCGTATCTCGCCAGGGTCGCCGACAAACCGTTGGCCGAGATTGCTGAGTACGATGAGTTTCATTTTCACCACCAAATGCCAGGCGGTATGATTTCCAATCTCGAATACCTGCTCGGTACCGTGGGGTTGGAAGATCGACTGGAGGATATTCTTGAGGAAGCGGGACATGTCCGCGCTGATCTTGGCTATCCGATCGTAGTCAGCCCGTTTGCTCAGTATATTATTACCCAGGCCGTGTTGAA
This sequence comes from Gammaproteobacteria bacterium, assembly GCA_022824665.1. Taxonomy (GTDB): domain Bacteria; phylum Pseudomonadota; class Gammaproteobacteria; order Arenicellales; family JAJDZL01; genus JAJDZL01. The sequence goes on from JAJDZL010000183.1 coordinate 468, forward strand.
TGTGATGGGTCGCAATCAGGGTAAAGCGCGCTACGACTCCGTTCCTGATGAAGTTCGACTGTATGTTCGCGGCGGGTATGGAGAGGTGGTCGGTGACATCGAACCGAATCTCTATGACAAGATCACCCGCGGCGCGGAACCGATTACCGAACGGCCGGGGGCACACGTGCCGCCTGCACTTGATCGAATACGCAAGACGCGAGGCCCGTTTGCGTCTGATGACGATTTGCTGCTTGCCGCATATTACGCAGATAAGGAGTACTCGGAACTCAAGGGGGCTGGACCGATTCGCGTTGACACCGAGTCAATTGGCGCGACACCGCTGGTTACGCTGATCAAACAGCTGGCGGCGCGCCCGTCAATCCGATCATTTAGCCTGGTCAGCAATTCAACCTGAAACACTGCCTGGAGAAGCATAAATATGAGTGAACCGTGCATCATCACTGTCGCGATTACCGGGGCAGTACCCAGAAAAGAAGACAACCCGGCACTTCCGGTTGTACCCTCAGAACAAATTGAATCGACCCACGAGTCCTTTGAGGCGGGTGCCTCATTGGTACACATTCATGTTCGAAACGCTGATCAGAGCTCGGGTTCAGACCCGGAGAAGTTTCAGGAAATTCAGGAAGGCGTAGTCAAACACTGTCCGGGAATGATCATTCAGTTTTCGACCGGTGGGCGCGGCCGTTCAGCCGACCAGCGAGGTGCAATGCTATATCTCAAACCTGATATGGCTTCACTTGCCACGGGGTCGGTCAATTTTCCAACTTCGATCTACGAAAATCCACCAGATTTTGTTGAACAGCTTGCCTCAAATATGCTCAAGTATGACGTTAAGCCTGAAGTTGAAATATTTGATGTGGCGATGCTTTACAATGCTGCTAATTTGGTAAAGAAGGGATTGCTCAAATCTCCCGCACATGTTCAATTTGTGCTTGGCATTCCGAACGCCTTACCGGCCAGGCGTTCTCTTCTTGAGTTTCTGATAGCTGAATCTAAAGTTGTTCTGCCCGGTTCAACGTGGACGGCCGCCGGCATTGGCAGACACCAGTACGAGGTTAATCAGTGGTGTCTGGAGCTTGGCGGGCACTGTCGTACCGGTCTTGAGGACAATATTAAATTCGACAGGACGCGACTTGCCAGAAGCAATGCGGAGCTGGTAACCAAGATTGTAGATATCGTCGATGAGTATGACCGGCATCCAGCCAGCCCTGATGATGCACGTCGATTGCTTGGTCTGGCCGCCTGACCAATTTACCTGGACGCTAAACTGAAGCGAGCACTTGATCAAAAAAATCAGGAAATACAAAATGTATGAACTTCTTTATTGGACCACACCAAATGGTCACAAGATCACAATGTTTCTCGAAGAGATCGGTGCCGATTATGAGGTTACCCCGATCAATATCGGCAAAGGAGAGCAATTCAACACAGATTTTCTGAAAATCTCTCCGAATAACCGTATTCCGGCCCTGATTGATCGCGCGCCGGGTGCTGACGAAGGCCCCATTTCGCTTTTTGAATCAGGCGCGATCCTGCTGTATTTGGCGGATAAACACGGCAGGTTCATACCGAAAGACGCGGCCGGGCGTGCCAATGTTTTGCAGTGGCTATTCTGGCAGATGGCGAATCTCGGCCCGATGGGCGGTCAGAACCATCACTTTGTGACCTACCTCGATGAGCCGATCGAATATGCTGTCAATCGCTATGTTAACGAGGTATCGCGTCTGTATGCGGTGCTTGATCACCAGCTTGAGCACAATCAATACATCTGCGGAGACTATTCGATTGCGGATATGGCGAGCTACCCGTGGATCGTACCGCACAAGCGTCAACTGCAGAAAATTGAGAACTTTCCAAATCTGCTGCGCTGGTTTGAAGAAGTGCGAAGCCGTCCTGCCACAGTCAAAGCTTATGATGTCGCAAAGCGCGTCAATCCCAATCCCGGTCAGATGTCCGAAGCAGAAAAGAAAGTTCTGTTCGGCCAGGACGCCAGTACGCTTACACGTTTGCGCGACAATTAGGTTCATTACACGCCTATGCCAGAGCACTCTAATGCCCCGCTTGATGGCATCACGGTCATTGACTTTACAACTTTGGCACCGGGACCGCTTGCTACCCTGATGTTGGCTAATGCCGGTGCGGATGTTGTCAAGGTGGAACGTCCCGGCATTGGTGATGAAATGCGAATCTATGGAGATGCGTTCGGCGATAACGGGGTTACATTTTCGATATTGAATGCAGGTAAACGCAGTGTAACTGCAGACCTCAAGGATCCGGCTGATCAGGATCGTGTCAAAGCCATGATCGCCGAAAGCGATGTCGTGGTTGAACAATTTCGTCCCGGGGTTATGAGCCGATTAGGTCTTGGATACGAGGAGTTGAGTGAGACGACGCCGGGTTTGATTTACTGTTCGATTACCGGCTTTGGGCAGCACGGGCCGAAGGCGATGGTTGCAGCCCATGACCTCAATTACGTTGCCGATACCGGTATGCTGGCACTTGGTGACTGTGGTTCAGGTACACCGTCAATACCACAGCTGCTGGCAGCAGATCTTGCAGGTGGTTCATACCCCGCAGTAATGAACATTCTGCTCGCTCTGCAGCGTCGCAATTTGACCGGTGAGGGTGCCTATCTTGATATTTCGATGACAGACTGTCTGTTCCCGCTCATGTTCTGGGGGCTTGCACTGGGCTGGGGCAGCGGTGAGTGGCCGCATTCGGGCCGGCAACTTTTGAGCGGCGGGTCGCCACGCTATCAGGTGTATCGGACACTTGACGGTCGTTTTTTGGCGGTGGCAGCACTGGAAGAGCGGTTTTGGCAGGAGTTCTGTGACACAGTCGGATATGAAGCTGATCCTGAACTTGAACGCAAGTCTCCTAACGAGATGATTCGTGCGATCGGAGAGATCGTTAAGGCCAGGAGTTCCGATGAGTGGCGTTCTCTTTTCGACGGTAAAGATGCCTGCTCCTTGATTGCAAACACACTGGAAGAAGCGGTTCAGGATATTCACTATCAGTCTCGCGGGGTGTTTGACCGCCAAATTGAGAGCGAAGCCGGTGAGCTTATCAATGCGCTTCCAATGCCGATTGTCCAGACATTGATGAAACATGACGAGGTGCCGAAGAAAGTGCCGAAGCTTGGAGAGCATAACTGAACTTTTTTCTTTGAACCTTCTGTTACGTTGAATCGATTCGCAATTGAACAATCGGAAAATCAGGAAAATAATCACCGTAATTTGTACAAAATTAGTTTATATATCGGTCGCGGCAAAGTGCGGATTCCTGATACAGAAGGCGCACATCATTGAGACATATGGAGCCTTCATACATCACCAGTGTGAAGGTGTTAAAGATAGTGCTTGACCTAAAGGATAAAGGCGAGGTTTTGTCCTGCTTGTAACATCAGCCGGTCGACAAGTTCGCTCAGTTTGAGGTGTTTTGAACGCGCTAACCAAGATAAAATTACAGGCCTCATTGATATAAAGAAAACGAAATGGAGTCAACATATTTATCCTGTTTACTATTGCGTTTGTTTGCCTACTAATTGTCTAGACTACAGAATGCATCTAATTGTTGACCTACCAAGAAATGCGAATTCAAGAGCCTTGCAAAGCTAAAGAAATTTCACTATTCGAGTTTTCTGTGGTAATCGCAGCAAAAATCAATAATCCTGCAATTCTGAATTCAGATTTTCTGCATTAAAACGAAATTTTTGATAATCAGTACGAGTAAACGATTTGCCTATTAAAACTCCAGCTTTTTCTCAAGTTGAATTCACAAATGGAATCACTATTTCTTCAACTCCTGAACAAGTAGTGAAGGAAGCACAGTCAGAGGGATACGAGATTCCAGGCAGTATCGCAATAGTGAATGCAGAGTACATAATCAGGCGTATTTTCGATGATTTATTGTGTCCATTCGAAGTTTATCCAATGCCAGACGGAGAAGTGGCCATTGACGTTACAAACGGAAATGGCAGTTCAGTGTTAATACTATCACTTGGACACACCTGACAAAGCGTTCAGATTCGTTAAACCGCTGTCATTCATCGCTTCTAACATTCTCAATCCACCCATCAGTTGTTCTGTTCCCTG
>JAJDZL010000025.1 GCA_022824665.1 Gammaproteobacteria bacterium
CAAAGCTGATCTTTTGTTCTGTCGGCGCGTGCACCAGCATGTTCAGCACAATCGGGGCGCCACACATATGGGTCACACGGTTTTTTTCAATGGACGGAAATATCAAAGCTGAATCAACTTTTCTCAGACACACATGGGTTCCCGACACCGCAGTGACCGCCCACGTAAACGTCCAGCCGTTGCAGTGGAACATGGGCAGCGTCCAAAGATACACGCTGCGGCTGTCGATCTGAAATACCAGCGCGTTGCCAAGCGCGTTGAGATAGGCGCCGCGGTGATGGAACACGACTCCTTTGGGGTTGCCGGTCGTACCGGACGTGTAATTCAGACAGATTGCCTGCCACTCGTCCTTGGGCACGAGCCACTGATAATCGGGGTCGCCTGCAGCCAGAAAAGACTCATAGTCGCATTCACCAAGCAGCTCACCGCCTTCCGCGTAGGGGTCGTCAATGTCAATGACTGTGATCGACGCTCCGTAAATGTCCAGTGCCTCGCGGATTACCGGCGAAAACTCTCGGTCGGTCAGCAGAACTTTTGCTTCGCCGTGTTCAAGAACAAAAGCAACGCTCGCCGCATCAAGCCGATAATTCAGTGCATTGAGCACTGCGCCGCACATCGGTACACCATAATGTGCCTCCAGCATAGCCGGAGTGTTTGGCGACATAATTGCAACAGTATCGCCAACACCAATGCCTCTTTTTTCGAGCGCACTGGCGAGACGTCGGCAGCGGCTGTAGAGCTCACCATAGGTATAGGTCATATCACCGTGTATGACCGCCTTCTTGTCAGGAAACACCCGCGCCGCGCGTTCCAGAAAACTGATTGGTGTCAATGGATGATAATTGGCGGGGTTCTTGTCTAAATGCTGTTCGTAAATATTCACATCAATGTATTGAGATTAGGATCACTGCTTGAATCAGGAAAATTTTACTTTGCCTTCGATTTGAACCTACAATTTATTGACCGAATATCATGACTCAGTCAATCGCAATATGTACTGTCCCGCTGAATAGCGGTTTACTCGTTTATTTCCCGTCTGCACGCGTGCACGACAGATTATCGCGTTATGAAGTTGCTGGAATATAACCCGCATCGCAGAGCCCTGTTGAAGACCGCGGCAGGTGCAGTTGCCGCGCTTGCCTGCCCGCTTAAGGGGTGGTCGAGCCAACAAAATCCCGACCGGCTGATCGCAGCACCGACGAGTGCCCCTTTGGTGCTGGATTTTGGACCGCCTACCGAAGTGTGGGCCTTTAATCAGCAAGTGCCCGGCCCACTATTGCGCTATCGGCAGGGTGATACACTAAGACTCAAGGTTGATAACCGGTTGTCTATGCCAACCACCATTCATTGGCACGGGCTTCGTGTTCCAGTCGGCATGGACGGTGTGCCGTGGCTCAGTCAGGAACCCATTGCACCCGGCCAGACATTTCACTACGAGTTCGAGCTCAAGGACGCGGGCACATTCTGGTATCACCCGCATTTTGCGAGTTCTGAACAGGTCGGCAAAGGACTGAGTGGTGTGCTGATTGTTGATGAACGGGAACCCATCGAGGTCGACCGCGATATCGTCTGGATGCTGGATGACTGGCGCCTTAATGAGCACGCTCAAATCGTCCCGTTCGGAGCCAATATGCGCGATGCCAGTCACAATGGCCGGCTGGGTAACGTGGTAACGGTGAACGGCGACATCGGCGAGACCTTTATGGTACACCCCGGCGAACGTCTGCGCCTGCGATTGATCAATGCTGCCAATGCCAGGACGTTCGCACTTCAGTTTCAGGATCTTGAGCCCTGGGTGATCGCCCTCGACGGGCATCCGATCAATCCTGTTCGACTCGAAAACGACCAAGCGGTACTCGGTGCCAGTCAGCGCATGGACCTGATCATCGATATCACCGGTGCCCCTGGCGATATAACGCAGGTGATCGATCGGGCTTTTGGCCCGAATCAGGCCTACGAACTCAAGCGCCTGGTGAGAGGTGCGCGTGCCTTGGCCGGCAAGGCCGGGCAACCAGAACCGGCACGCTTGCCAGATAATCCCGTGTCTGTGCCAACGCTCACCGGTGCAAAGCGAATCGAGGCGATTTTTGAAGGTGGCGCCATGGGTGCCATGCGCGGTGCAACAATTAACGGCGAGTTCAAAACGATTCGGGAGCTGGTTAACCTCGGCAAAGCCTGGTCAACCAATGGGATGGTTCCAAATGATGTTCACTTTGACCCGCCGCAATTCACTCTTGAGCTCGGTCAATCATACATATTTGAGCTGGAAAATCGCACTGTTTGGGAGCACCCGATTCACTTGCATGGTCACAGTTTCCAGATATTGAGCAGAAATGGCAAAAAACTCACGGAGCCGGTAACCAGAGATACAGTTTTACTGCAACCCGAAGAGCGTTCCGAAATTGCCTTTGTTGCCGATAATCCCGGCAAGTGGCTGTTTCACTGCCACATTCTGGAGCATCAGTCCGCCGGTATGGCCTCAGTCATTGAAGTGGTGCAATAGTTCGCCCACGTCGCAGGGCTCGAATGAAATCCTGAGCCCGACTCCCAGATGCCGTGCTTTGATTCGTGCGCCTTTACCCCACCGGGTGCTCTCATGGTTCGGAACGCTTGTGTCACACCGCCCGCAGGCTGTCCAAAAAAATGGCCTGTTATCGCAAGACAACAGGCCATCCCAATAAGGAGGAGTAGTATGAAATGAATTTCGTTTAAGCAGCGTTGACTTTGGCTTTTACGGGCTTGGCACTGCCTGCCTCGGCAACTGGAGCAGACGCTTTCTGCCACCAGGCGAGATAGGCACCATAAGCTTCGTTGCCCAAATCGGTCGCGGTCTGAACAGCTTTTTGAGTCTGATCGATCGCAAACGCGTTGCACTTTTGCTGATTTGCGACAAAGTCGTCATAGTTTTTGATATTCAGCCAGCTCGCAGCCTGATCAGAAACGTGCTGCACAAACTGCTGACTGGATTCAACACTGTGATTGACTGTCTTGGCAAAAATGCCGGCGTTGATGTTGATTGCTTCACTTGCAAGATCGACAATTTTGTTCTGCATGATTTAGTCTCTCCGAGAATAGTTAATATGTTGCAGTGCAATATAAATCATTTTACAAAAA
>JAJDZL010000188.1 GCA_022824665.1 Gammaproteobacteria bacterium
CTCATCGGTGTCAACGTGTCCCCTGATCACGTTGATGAAATCAAGCTGACCTGAGTCGGTGAGGATTTTTGCGATCTGCATGCCTTCTTCGAAACCGATGCCACCGTCGAGATCTTCGTCAACAACCATCCGTATGCCAACAATGTAGTCGTGTCCCACCTGGTTGCGAATCTCATCGATCACCTCCCGGGTAAAGCGCAGACGATTTTCGAGATTGCCGCCGTATTCGTCCGTACGGCGATTGGTCAGCGGCGACCAAAAACCATCCAGCAGGTGACCGTAACCTTCAATTTCCACACCATCGATCTGTCCTTCAAGACACCGCCTCGCGGCCGAGCCGTAGGCTTTTGCAATGCGTGTCATGTCTTCGCGTTCCATCTCCTTGGGAAAAGCGCGATGCGCAGGTTCCCGTACGCATGATGCGGCAACAGTCGGCAGCCAGTCTTCAACATAGGGTGACGTTCGCCGGCCTAAGTGGGTAATCTGACACATCAGTGCAGCACCATGGTGATGCACGCGCTTGGCGAGTTCCTTGAAGCAGGGAACGATATCGTCCGTCCCTGCATAGAGATTGCCGAACGCCGGTGGGGAGTCCCTGTCCACCAGGGTTGAGCCGCCGAACATGGTCATGCCGATGCCGCCCCGGGCTTTTTCTTCGTGATACAGCTGATAGCGTCGCCTGGGTAGCATATCTTCAGAATATGCCGGCTCGTGGCTGGTGCTGATAATCCGGTTTCTGAGTTCGAGATGCTTGAGCTTGAATGGCTGGAGCAGTGGATCTTTGTGTTTACTCATTAAAGGAATGATTGATAAATTTGTTGCAAGGAACTTTAAATGTGCGATACAAAAAAAGTTATATTTACTTCGTTCTCGCGCCTATGTTTTGTGAACACTACATACTTACTTCAGTTGAAAGATTTCTGCTGGAAATAATCTGCCAACGAAATGCCCAATTTTAGAAGAATTGGTTCAGCAAAAACTGCGCGATTGTTTTCGCTGCGTCTTGTGCGATCCCCTGACTCAAGTTTTGCTGAAATACTGCAATGCAGTAGGTCGTGATCATGGCGAACAGGCCTCGCAAAGACAGACGACGCAGGGAAAGACCAGCGAGCGCGAGAATCGATCAATTGCCGTTTCAGCAGGTTGAAAACCCTTTTCAGCCCCTTGAGGTGCTATCAGAAGATCAGCTGCAGCGAATACACGAAGCATCCCTGACAGTACTCGAGCAGATTGGCGTCAATTTTCTACTCGATGAGGCCCGGGAGATACTTCGGGCCGCAGGTGCGGACGTCGAAAAAGATGGTACCCGTGTGCGGTTTGACCGAAACCTGATTCTTGAATCGATTAGCAAAGCGCCTTCGGAATTCACCATTTATGCGAGGAATCCAGCCAAGAATCTGAAAATCGGTGGCCGGTGGCTGGCATTTTCGACCGTTGCCGGGCCGCCAAATGCGAGTGATATTGAAGGTGGGCGCCGCTCGGGAAATTTTGCGGACTACTGCAACTTCATACGCCTTGCACAGAGTGTCAATGTTGCGCATGCAATATCAGGTCACCCGGTAGAGCCGCTTGACCTTCATCCGCTTACCCGCCATCTGGATACCGCGAAAGTCAATTTAACCCTGACGGACAAAGTGTGTCGCTGTTATTCACTGGGCCGCGAACGCGTCATGGATCTGCTGGAGATCGCCCGCATCAGTCACAACCTCAGTTGGGATGGTTTGGCTGAACAGCCAAGTCTCTATACCATTGTCAACGTCAACTCACCGCTTCAGTATGACATTCCGATGCTGTGGGGCATCATCGAGCTGGCAAGGATGAACCAGGTGGTGGTTATTACGCCGTTCACTCTGGCCGGCGCAATGGCACCCATTACCCTGGCCGGTGCAGTGACGCAGCAAAATGCCGAAGCCCTGGCCGGACTCGCCTTTGCGCAGATTGTCAATCCCGGTGCACCGGTAATGTATGGCGGATTTACGTCAAATGTCGATATGAAGACCGGTTCGCCTGCGTTCGGCACGCCGGAGTATGTCAAGGCGACCCTGATTGGCGGTCAGTTTGCCCGGTATTACAATCTGCCGTATCGGTCATCCAACGTCAATGCATCGAATGCGCCTGACGTGCAGGCGACCTATGAGTCGCAGATGGCGATTTGGAGTGCTGTTATGGGACACGCCAACCTGATTCATCACGCACTTGGCTGGCTTGAGGGAGGTCTGTGTGCGTCCTTCGAGAAGTTCATCATTGACGCGGAAATGCTGCAGGGCATTGTTGAAGTTCTAAAGCCCGTAGTGGTTGATGATGACACCATCGGGATTGATGCCATGCGGGAAGTCGGACCGGGCGGACATTTTTTTGCTGCGCAACAGACGATGCAGCGCTATGAGACAGAGTTCTATCGCCCGATTCTCTCCGACTGGCGTAATTTTGAAACCTGGTTTGAAGACGGCGCGGTCGAATCGACGGTGCGGGCCAATCGAATCTACAAGCAGCTGCTCTCAGAGTATCGTCAGCCGGACCTTGACCCGGCGATTCTGGAGGAGCTCAATGAATTTATTGAAGTAACCAAAGTGGAGCGTCTGAAAGCTCCAGTGTAATCACCAGAGGAGGTTTTTTGGTGTGCAAAACTCAGCTGAAGTTGTAATTATTGGCGGTGGCGTCGCAGGATGCAGCGTTGCCTACCACTTGGCAAAACGAGGATGTAAAGATGTTGTTTTGCTCGAACGCTCGGAATTGACATCCGGTTCAACCTGGCATGCTGCCGGTAATACACACGTGCTGCAGGACAACGCTAATCTGTCCAAGCTGCACTACTATACGATAAAGCTTTATCCAGAGCTCGAAGAGGAAACAGGCCAGTCCTGCGGTATTCATCCAGTCGGCGGGATCTATCTTGCCACCACCCCCGAACGACATGATCAAATCACGATCCAGGCTTCCAAGGCGAAGTACCTGGGTCTGGAGTTCGAGACGATTTCTCTGGATGATGTTCACGAGATGAATCCACTCATCAATCTTGATGGTGTGATCAGTGCAATGTTTGAACACAACGAAGCGCATATTGATCCGAGCGGTGTTGCCCATGCCTACGCAGCTGGAGCAAGAATGTATGGTGCAAAAATCCATCGCAACGCGCCCGTTACAGCAACCACGCAACAGTCCAATGGGGGCTGGCTGGTAGAAACCCCGCTCGGAAAAATTCACACCCGATACCTGGTCAACTGCGCGGGGCTTTGGGGCCGCGAGGTTGGCCAGCTCGCAGGCCTTAATTTGCCGCTGATGCCGATGGAGCATCAGTACCTTGTCACAGAAAGCATCCCGGAGCTCGAAGCGCTTGGCCGGGAAATTCCGCTCATTCATGACAACGATGGTGAATACTATATGCGCCAGGAAGGCAAGGGTCTTTTGGTTGGTGCATATGAAAAGGGTGGCCGGCACTGGTCTGTTGATGGGACACCGCAGGATTTCGGACATGATCTTTTGCCTAACGACCTGGAGCGAATGCTTGAAAATGTCGAACGGGCGATGCACCGAATGCCCTGCCTGGAGACGGCCGGCATCAAGCGCATCGTCAACGGTCCGATGATCTGGACGCCTGATCTGATGCCGCTCTTTGGAGAAGTGTCCGAGGTCAGTAATTACTTTGTGATCGGTGGGCTGATTCCGGGATTCAGCATCGGTGGCGGACTCGGACTGATGATGGCGGAATGGATTTTAGACGGGCAGCCCAGCCTTGATCTTTGGCCCATCGATGTTGCCCGCTTCGGAGACTGGGTAACCCACGATTACATTCTTGAGACGACTGCAGACAACTATGAATCGCGCTTCAGAATTTTCTTCCCCTATGAAGAGCGTACTGCGGGGCGACCACTCAGAACCCGCCCGGCCTATGAATCCCAGTTAAAGAGCGGCGCGATGTTTGGCGCGCAGTATGGCTGGGAGGTGCCGATGTGGTTTGCGCCTGAAGGGGAGGAACCGGTTGAGAACTTCACGTTTCGCAGAACCGAGTCTTTCGAGCCGGTTGGCAAGGACTGCCGAACCATCCGCAATGGTGTCGGACTGCTGGACACGTCGGCCTATACAAAGTTTATTGTCAAAGGGCGGCGAGCCGGCGAGTGGCTCGAAAGTTTGACAACCAACACATTGCCGCGGCTTCGCAGAATGGCACTGGCGCCGATGGTTCACGCACAAGGCGGTGTTGTTGCTGATTTCACAGTGGCGCGCCTTGAAGACGATGAGTTTTTACTGATCGGTGCCGGGGTGGCGGAAAACAGTCACCTGCGCTGGTTCCGAAAGAATGGCTTCGCCACAGGGGTTGACATCACCAGTATGTCGGTCGACTGGGTCGGGATGTCGATTTCAGGCCCGCTTTCGAGGCCGCTCATGGAGTCAATAACCGGTGAGGACTTCGCCAATGAGGCGCAGCGGTTTATGTCGATCCGGCAGGTACAGATCGGGCCGGCACTTGCCTGGGTGCTCAGAGTCGCCTTTACCGGTGAGTTGGGCTATGAGATGTATTTTCCAAGTGAGCATCAGCTTGAGGTGCTCGACCTGGTGACGGAAAAAGGCCGCGAATTCGGTCTTGCGCAAATTGGCTCTCGAGCACTGCTTTCACTGCGGCTGGAAAAAGGCTACGGCAGTTGGGGTCGTGAATATTCGCCTGAGTATTCTCCATATGAATCAAAGCTTGACCGATTCGTTAAACTCGACAAGGGTGAGTTCATCGGTCGGGACTGGCTGACCAAGGCATCCACTCAAAAACGCAACTGGCTGCTCACCTGTTTTTCGGTTGACGTGGACGAGCAGGATGCGGTGGGCGGCGAGCCGATTGTTTGCGATGGCGAGGTTTCGGGTATCGTTACATCTGCTTCGTTCGGGCACACCATAGGCAAAAGTATCGCGCTCGGATATATTCCGCCCGCAAAACAGCAGTGCAAGGAATTCCAGATTGAAATTCTCGGCAAAGCGAAAGACGCCTGGATCGAGACTGAATCGCTGGTTGACCCGGGCGGGTCAAGAATGCGCAGCTGATCCAACCGTGAACTGTCCAAATCAAGACGATAGATATCAGGAGGCAACATGGCAATAAAGGAACCTTCACCGAGCCGCTACCCGGTTCCAAAATTAGCGGATTTACCTGAGGATATTCGGGACCGAATTGTTGCTGTGCAGGAAAAGGCGGGTTTTATTCCCAATGTGTTTCTCGCGCTTGCGCACCGTCCGAAGGAGTTTCGCGCATTCTTTGATTATCATGACGCGCTGATGGAAAAGGAAAGCGGTCTCAGCAAGGCGGACATGGAAATGATTGTGGTAGCAACCTCCGGTGAGAACAACTGTCAGTATTGTGTTGTCGCCCACGGTGCAGTCCTTAGAATTCGAGCCAAGCACCCCATGATTGCAGACCAGGTCGCGGTCAACTATCGAAAAGCGGACATTACCCCCAGACAGATGGCAATGCTGGACTTTGCGGTCAAAGTCTGCAATCAGTCATGGGCGATCGGAGATGATGATATTGAAACCGTCATGCAAGCCGGCTTTAGCGAAGAGGACGTTTGGGACATTGCCGCAATAACTGCATTTTTTGGCATGAGCAACCGCCTGGCGAATGTACTGGTTATGGAGCCCAATCGGGAATTCTATAACATGGCGCGGGAGCCCGGTTGAGCGATCATACCCATAATGGCGGCCGTTGGAAGTGGAATCTGAACAAAACCTGTCAACCCAGTGTCAATAATGCCATCGAATGAATTATCGGAGCCATCACTGAGACTGTTAAGGCTGAATCTTGGACGAGGCTGATGCTGTTCGTCAAATCGCCCAATCCAACTCATTGTCTTGTTCGCCAAAATGTCCGACACGAAACGTAGTGTTGGCACCAATCTTCACCAAGTAGAAACGACCATTTGGCTCCTTGGCTACAGCGATAGCCAAGGCTTCTTCTGGGTAGTCCCCGAGAAATTCATTTGAGTTGACAACGTTGATCGCCAAAAACTTGCCATCATGAAGTCCCTCGTATTTATCACGGAACAGTTGATTGTAAATACTCTCGCCTTTTCAGCGATTTGGTTCGGAGTAACAAGACTATTCATAATTCAAATCCAATTATTCTCGTTGAGATGGTCAATTTACTAATTTTCAGTCGGGCGACAGCTGATCCGGAATTGATTCCAGGCACAGCATTTCGTCAATCGATTCTCTTGACCGGATAACGTCAAATTCCTCATCGTCAACCAGTATTTCGACTGGTCGGGGGCGAGTATTGTAATTTGATGCCATGACCGCACCGTAAGCACCGGCACCGAGTACCGCCAAACGATCGCCGGGGTCGATTGCAAGCATTCTGTTCTTACCGAGGTAATCGCCAGTTTCGCAGACCGGACCGACAACATCGTAAAGTGCGGCTTCGATGTTGTGATCTTGCCGAACCTCGACAATATCCATCCAGGCATCGTAGAGGACCGGCCTAATGAGGTCGTTCATGGCACCATCAACCAGCGCAAAATTCTTCGTTGCTGTCTGCTTGATGTACTCAACTCGAGTGACAAGTACACCGGCATTGGCTGTTATCGCGCGCCCCGGTTCAATTGACAGTGACATCGCCGCATTGCGCCGGTCCAGCACCTCGCCAATGGCACTGCAATATTCACGAATTGTCGGCGGCTGCTCATCCCGGTAGCGAACGCCAAGTCCGCCACCAAGATCAAGGTGGTGAATCTCAATGCCCACCTCGCCCAGCTGTTCGCTGAAATCGATCACATGTTCCAGCGCGTCGATGATGGGTTCGAGGGAAGTCATCTGCGAGCCGATGTGAACGGCGATGCCAATGATGTTCAGTTGCTCGCTGTGATGCGCATCGCGAAAAAGCTCCAGTGCCTGCTCGAAATCAACACCGAACTTTGCTTCTCGAAGGCCGGTTGAGATATGCGGATGGGTAATCGCATCCACATCCGGATTTACACGCACACTGACCGGTGCGACAACACCGAGCGATTTTGCAGTGATGTGAATTCTTGCAAGCTCTGCAGGCGATTCAACATTGAGCGAAAATATGCCGGATTTCAGGGCAAATTCAATTTCTTTTTTCGACTTGGCGACGCCTGAAAACACGGTCTGGTTCGCTTTGCCATGCGCGCGTATAACACGTTCTAACTCACCGCCCGAAACAATATCAAAACCTGAACCCAGCTTTGCCATCAAGGCAAGGATTGCCAGATTGGAATTTGATTTGACAGAGTAGCGGATTGCTGCAGTGCGCGGACTGAACCCTTGGTTGAATTCCTGCCAGTTCCATTCAAGTGCACGGCGCGAATATACATACGCCGGCGTACCCACAGCGTGCGCGATTGTTGCTAATGCGACGTTGTCTACATAAAGCTGATTGTCCCGGTAGGTAATTGAGTTCATTCGCGTTGCTCGAGCAGGGATTTGTGGTTAGTAATCGGTCCGGTTCCCGCTTGGCTCACCTTCCGAAAAAAGCAGGTGGCAGATTCATTGTCACCTGATGCGTCAGGTAAACAACAAATCAGTTGCTGAAGCGAGTTTTCGAGATCGGGCGCTGTGTTGGCTGATGATGCGACGAAGGTTGGGTTGTTAGTTCGAAACGACTGGCGCCGCAGGTTGCCCTGAAACATATGCCGTAACGGTCATTGATTGTGCCTGATCCACCGAAAGCTGTGTCAGTGGTCCCTTTTTCCCGCAGGCTGTCAGTGCCACTAAGACGAGCACGAGCAGCCCGAGTTGAGCGACTTTGTTGCCGATTGTCTGCTTCATTTTTTGATTTACCTCGAGTGAATTGCTGTTTTTTTGGTGAGCCGACTCAACTCAGCCTTTGTCTTGCCTCGATCACCGCGCGACGCACCTGTTGGGGCGCGGTGCCGCCAATATGATTTCGCACTGCAACCGAGCCCTCGGGTTTCAGTACATGCTGTGCCTTTTCATCCAATGCAGCATGAAAACCCTTAAGCTCCGCGGCTCCGAGTGATTCCAGCGTACGGTTGCTGTCGATGCAGCTGCGGACGATCTCACCGACTACTGCGTGCGCGTCGCGAAACGGCACATTCTGTGTGACCAGGTAATCCGCCAAATCCGTTGCAGTCGAAAAACCACCCGATGCAGCCTCCCGCATCCGTTCCCGATTGGGCTGCATGTTCTGAATCATGGCATGCATGATTGTAACACTTGCGGTGACGGTGTCGATGCTGTCGAACAGCGCTTCCTTGTCTTCCTGATTGTCGCGATTGTAAGCAAGCGGTTGCGCTTTCATCAGGACCAGCAGCGTGTTAAGGTTGCCAATCGCCCGGGCGCTCTTGCCTCGCACCAGCTCTGCCACATCCGGATTCTTCTTTTGCGGCATGATGCTCGAACCCGTCGTGAATCCATCCGCCAGGTTGACAAAGCGCCAGCCGTCCGATGTCCACAGCACCAGTTCCTCGCCGATGCGCGCAAGATGAACCATGACAAGCGCTGCGTGCGCGGCAAACTCAAGCGCAAAGTCCCGGTCAGAAACGGCATCCAGAGAATTTCTCATCACGCCATCAAAGGCCAGTTCATCCGCAGTTGCCTCCCGGTCAATTGGAAAACTCGTCCCCGCCAGTGCTGCAGCACCGAGCGGCGAGAGGTTAATCCTGGCGCGTGCATCGCGAAACCGCTGCCGGTCCCGGTCCAGCATCTCGAACCAGGCCATCAGGTGGTGGCCAAGCGTAATTGGCTGGGCAATCTGCAAATGTGTATAGCCGGGCATAATTGTGTCGGCTTCTTTTTCCGCAAGATCGATCAGGGTGAGTTGGAAAGCCTTGAGCTGATCAACCATGCGATCAAGTGCGTCGCGCGTGTACAGGCGAAGATCAGTGGCGACTTGATCATTTCTGGACCGTGCCGTATGCAGCTTCTTGCCGGCCTCGCCGATGTCATCGGTGAGGCGTTTTTCGATATTCATGTGAACATCTTCGAGCTGATTCGACCACTCGAATTCGCCGGCTTCAATTTCGGCGAGAATTCGCTTTAGTCCGGCGTGAATTGCGTCGAACTCCGCATCGCTTAGAATACCGATTCCATTTAACATGCGGGCATGTGCAATTGAGCCGGCGATGTCGTGTCGATAAAGTCGCCAGTCAAAGGAAACCGACGCACTGAATTGTTCCACCCCAGAGTCAGTTGGCTGGGTGAATCGTCCACCCCATAGCTTTGTGGAATCAGAACTCATTGAATCTGTAGCGGACCGAAGCGCGTGTTATGCGTAAAGTGAATTCGTCAACCGGGAGACGTTTGAGTACCAGGCTGGAGTATGAGCAACTAACCCTGATTGCCGCGATGATGCGCGGGCTGAACAACAATATCGGCAGATTCTTGTAATCTAACTCGGTGTAATGACTTAATTATAATGGCAGATTCTGTCGCACACGAACGTACCAAAATTTTGCGCTATCCAATCTACCTCTCGCCGGCTGTTCATTTTGAACCTGCGGATTTATCTGTATTGATGCAGAACTTGCCATCCGCCACAGCGTGTCGATAGCCGGAAGCTGCACTCACTGAAATGTTAGCCGTTCGAATCGGTACCAGAGGCAGTCAGCTTGCTTTATGGCAGGCCAATCACGTCGCAAAGCTGATTACCGAAAACTTTCCGCGCATTGAGACCGAGCTCGTAACGATTAAAACGGAAGCGGACCGGCGCCTGGATGTTCTGCTGAGTGAAGTCGGCGGCAAAGGACTTTTTATCAAGGAGCTTGAAGTTGCACTGCTTGAGCATCGCATTGATATTGCGGTGCACTCAATGAAGGATGTGACAGTCGACCTCGCTGATGACTTCGAGATTGCTGCGATACTCAAACGGGGAAATCCATACGACGCGCTTGTGTCCACCAAATACAGCTCACTGGATGAGTTGCCCGCAGGCGCCGCGGTGGGAACCTGCAGCCTGCGCCGCCGAAGCCAATTACTCAATGTCCGCCCGGATCTCAAGATTGTTCCAGTCCGGGGCAATGTGCTGACCCGCCTCAAGCGACTGGATGATGGAGAGTTTGATGCAATTGTCCTGGCAGTGTCAGGCTTGCAACGTCTCGGGCTTGGCGAGCGTATTACGCAGGTACTTGACCAGCCGCCACATATTCCATCTCCGGGTCAGGGCGCACTGGGAATTGAGTGCAGACGTAAGGACCTTGAACTGATTGCAGACATGCGCGCCTTGAATGACTCAACGAGCCACGTCGCAGTTGCCGCGGAACGCTCAGTGAATGCGGGGCTTGGCGGCAGCTGTAATGTACCGGTCGGCATACACGCGCAAATTGAGTGTGAAAAATTGAACATTGCCGCGTACGTGAGCACGGTCGATGCGACAAATGCACTGACCCAGACCGCCAGCGGCCTGGCTGCGAATTCAATGACGCTGGCTGATGAGATTGTCGGGCAACTCAATGCGCGTGGCGCACAGCAGATTTTGGCTGGGTGAGGTGGCAATCATGTATCAATCAAACTCACTGTGGGGGGTTAGTGTGCTGATCACGCGGCCGCGGGATTATGCGGCTTATCTGACTGACGAGCTTTGCAGTTTTGGTGCATATGCCATCCAATTTCCGACGCTGTCAGTAAAGTTAACGACCGAAGGGTTAGATGCAGACAGCTTTATGAAGCATGAACTTGCGATTTTCGTCAGCCGCAATGCAGTTAACGCAGTTGTGAATTATTTAAAACGCACAAATCTCGAATGGCCGGCTACGCTCAAGTGTGCGGCAGTTGGTGAAGCCACAGCACAATTGGTCCAAATTACGCTTGGTATCGAAGAGGTGATCGCGCCGTGCGAAAAGATGGGCGCGGCCGCACTTTTGAATCTTCCGGCAATGCAGGACCTTAATGGACGACGGGTAATATTTTTTGATGGTGGCGGTGCGCGCAGTCACTTACTTGTGAACATGCTGCAAGCGCGCGGCTGCCAGGTGATCACGCACGCGGTGGTGTATCAAAGAGTACGGCCAAACAGCGATACAGACCAAGTCATTCATGAACTGGAACACGGCGGTGTTGATTTCGCAGTGCTGACCAGCGTCGAAGGTGCAGCAAACCTGCTCGCGATGCTTGACGACTATCGGGATCACCTCAGGCGTACATACATGGTTGTCTATAGCAAACGAATTGCAGCGTATTTGAAAGAACAGGGCTTCAAGCGGATCATTGTTCCGACAATTGCTGGTGATGATGCGGTGATTGAGGCGATAATGAAGCAGCGTCGCAAAACAATTGGTGACGATTGGTCACAAGATGACGCGACCGCCTGAACGCGATACACGAGTAAGGAATGATCGGAATGGCAGAATCAAACAACAACACTGAAGTGCGGGCATCTCAAACGGCCCCGCCAGCGGCAAGTTCAAAACCTGTTTCATCTGGCAGAGGCGGCGTGATATTCGCAGTACTGCTGTCGCTGATCGCGTTGGGTGGTACAGCTTACGTCGGCTATCGGCTTGAATTGCAGGTGACACCGCAGTCGGTATCCGACCGAGAGCAGCTTGCTGCAGTAGCCACAGACCTTAAGGGGCTTCAGGAGGCGGAGAGTGTGCGCGCTGAAATGCGCGACTCCGAGGCCGAGAATCTTAAGTCTCAACTCGACAGTCAAGCTGCCGAGCTACGTGAGCTTGAGACCCGGGTTGCACAGTCGAACGCGGATTTTACCGAAAAAATCGATGCGCTCATCGAGTCCACGTCGTTGCTTTATCAGAATCTTGATCAGCGCTCAGCTGACTGGCGTCTCGAAGACATTGCACTGCTGCTGCTGATTGGCGCAAAGCAGCTACAGCTTACCGGCAATGCGCAAGCCGTCCTGCCGATCTGGCAGGTTGCCATCGAACGGCTCAAACAAAAGCCGGACCCGCAACTGCTGGTCGTCCGTACACAACTGGATGACGAAATTGAGCTGTTGAAGAATATGCGTGCGATTGATGTCGGCGCGATATCAGCGCGCTTGCTGCAACTGATTCATACCATCGATCAGCTGCCAATTCGCACCCGGTTGAGCGATCCGCCGGCCGAGGTCAGCGATGGTGATGTAGAGCAATCGGAGTTGTCGGACGGCACCAGTGTCAGCGGAACTTTGGACGCGGTGTGGTCAGATTTGAAGTCGCTGGTACGCGTTCAGAAAATCAGGGACCCGTCAACTTTGCCACTTAATCCGAACTTGAGAAATTATTTTGCTGAGCATCTGAAAGTATCGCTGTTTGCTGCCCAGACCGCAGCAATTCGGGGGCAAAGTCATGTATACCAGTCAAACCTGGAGTATGTCGAAGGTGCACTCGAAACCTTTTTTGATGTTGAGGCACCGGCGGTGGTGGATTTTTCTGCTGCGCTGGCGGATTTATCACAAATTCCGGTTGTTGCAAAAACCCCGGAGATTTCCGGTTCCTATAAACTGCTGCAGGAAATTCTGGACCGTCCGGTTCAAGAGTAAGCCATGTTCTATTTACTGACACTGCTTGTCCTGGTTGGAATCGTTTCTTTCGCGACATATTTTGTGCTGAGCGAGCCAGGCTACATCATGCTGCAATGGGGCATTTGGCAGGTGGAGTTGTCTTTGGTACTCGCGGTGGCACTCCTGGTTTTGCTGGTGCTGGTCCTGTTTGTGGGGCTGGAGGTGCTGGCAGGGGTGGTCAGGATGCCGGGCAGAGTGGGCCGCTCGTTGCGCGCCTACCGGGGACAGAAAAGATACGCGGCCTCAGTTAAGGGAATCAAGCATCTGCTGCTCGGCAACTGGACCAAGGCAGAAAAGCTGCTCGATGGTTCGGCAGCCCATTTACCGGAGCCCGTGGTCAGTTATCTTGCAGCCGCTTATGCGGCGCAAAGGCAGGGCAGCATTCCGCGACGCAACAAGTACCTGAAAAAAGCACGCCTCCTCGACAAGAGCGACCAGGCCCTGGTTTCGCTTTTTACCTGCAAGCTGGAACTCGAACGGGGTGAATACGCGGTGGCTATTGAGGAGCTCAGAAAACTGTGTGCGCAGATGCCCAGAAATCCACTGGCTTTCGGATTGCTTGCCACAGCCTATGAAACGACCGAAGACTGGGATGCGCTTGAGATGCTGCTGCCGCATATTCAAAAATCCCAGGCGCGCACATCTGAGGAGATTGTTGCACTGTCGACCAAGGTGGTTCGCCATCGACTGCGCGCAGCTGAGCGCTCGCTCGATTTGCAGAAAACCTGGAAAAGTGCCACCAAGTCAGCGCAGTCGGATCCCGACATCATTGCCACCTATGTGCGCAAGCTGTTTGAGTTCAATTGTCACAAGGAGGTTGACAAGGTCATTCGAAACGCACTGGAGCGCAGTTGGAATTCGGAGTTGGCGTACCTGTACTCGATGATTCACGGTGAAATGAACGATCGTCGCTTGTACGATACGGTGGTGAAGTGGATCGAAACGCACCCGGATGATGCAGACCTGTTGCTGAGTGCGGGTAAACTGGCGCGACGGGTTGGCATGAACGGCAAAGCGCGGGCACACCTGCAAAAATCGATTGAACTCGGCGGTCGCAAGGATGCCTATGAAGAGTTGGGTAAGCTGCTTGAGGAACAGGAGCAGCACGATGCTGCGTTCAGTGTCTACAAGTCCGGGGTTGGCGCGCCGAGAGGCTGAAACCACCCGGTGCGTCACTCACCGGCAGGATTCGGGTACAGTGTATCGGATGAAAATTCGAACGAATCGTAGAACAGCCGGGCCGGGTCGAGGCCAAAATTTTCAAACGTATTGCGAATGACCTCAATCATGGGCGGCGGCCCACTGGCGTACACCTCAAAATCAGACAAATCCGGGTAGTGACGCAGCACCGAGTCGTGCACCCAGCCGGTTTCACCGGACCAGTCATCCTCGGGATCAGGCTCAGACAGGACCGGGGTAAATTTGAAGCGATGTGAATAGTCCTTCGCCCACCCTTCTACCAATTCCTGGTGATAAAGATCACAGCGTGCACGCACTCCCCAAAACAGGTGTATGGGTCTAGCAAATCCGCGTTCTCGAAAAATCTGTTCGAGCATCGCATTCAGCGGCGCAAAACCGGTGCCGCCCGCGATAAAAATAATTGCCTTGTCGGAATCCTTACGCAGGAAAAAGGTGCCAAGCGGTCCCTCAAAACGCAGGATATCGCGAAGTTTCATCGACTGAAAAACATGACCGGTGAAGCGTCCCTTCGGTACGTGTCTGATTTGCAGCGTCAGGGTGTTGCTGCCAGGGGCACTGGCAACAGAAAACCCGCGGCGCCTGTCGTCGCGCATCATTACATCGATATACTGCCCGGCAAGATAGTGAAAAACGGTGTCACGCGGCAGTGCGAGTTTGACTTCCATAACGTCGTGTGCAAGTTGATTCAGCTCGACGATCCGGCATGGCATTTTCTGGATCGACATGCTCGAAAGCATGGCGATTTCGTCAGCGTGAATTTCAACATCTTCGGTGGGATGTGCGCGGCAAAGCAGCACGGAACCGGCTGCTATTTCTTCATCCGATAGCGCTGACGGGTCGTATTCGTCATACATCACATTGCCGCAGACCAGGGTCGCCTTACATGCCGCGCAGGTGCCATTGCGGCAGCTGTAGGGCACCGCGATACCCTGTCTGAGAATGGCATCGAGAATTGTTTCATCCGGGCGAACGATAAACGTGCGGCCACTCGAGTGGTTGGTCACCTGAAATTCAGACATCTTGCAGATTGTGTACGGTAAAAACGCAGGAGTTTGGATAATACGGGGGATGAACAAGCAACAAATTTTAGTCCATGCCTGAGCTGCCGGAAGTAGAAACAACGGTACGCGGCATTACGCCGCATCTGGTTGGCCGTCGCATCAGCGCCGCTTCAATTCACGAGCGCAGGCTGCGCTGGCCGGTACCGCGGCTGCTTGAGCAACGGGTGGTCGGCAAAACCGTTCATTCGATCAGTCGCCGGGCCAAGTACATCCTGATTGAGCTGGACGACGGATATGTCATGGTGCATCTTGGC
The DNA here is from genome assembly GCA_022824665.1 of Gammaproteobacteria bacterium. Classification (GTDB taxonomy): domain Bacteria; phylum Pseudomonadota; class Gammaproteobacteria; order Arenicellales; family JAJDZL01; genus JAJDZL01. The sequence goes on from JAJDZL010000188.1 coordinate 14,973, forward strand.
ATGTCTGGCACTTTGCGGCTGACTTCGATGTCTGAGATGCGTGCAAACCACGACCATGTGGAGTTTGCGATTGATGGTGAAAAACTGCTTCGTTTTCGCGATCCGAGACGGTTTGGCAGTGTATTGTGGATTGACGGCGACCCGAACGCGTTTCATCTGCTGGCAAACCTTGGCGTGGAGCCGCTCGGAGAAGCGTTCGACGGCCAATATCTTTACCGTGCTGCGAAAGGGCGAAAGGTGGCGGTGAAGAATTTTATTATGGACAGTCGCATCGTTGTCGGGGTGGGCAATATTTATGCCTCAGAAGCGCTCTTTCGAGCCGGGATTCACCCACTTCGCGCCGCGGGACGCATCTCTGTCGTTCGCTTTGAGCGGCTGGCGTGCGCAATACGCGAAACCCTAAGTGAAGCGATCGCAGCCGGTGGAACAACGTTAAGAGATTTTGTCGACGGTTCGGGCAATCCGGGCTACTTCAAGCATGATCTCAAAGTTTATGAACGTGACAATGAACCTTGTCTTCGCTGTGCGAAGCCTGTCCAAAGACGGGTCATCGGGCAGCGCTCGACATACTTCTGCAATCGCTGCCAGAGATAATCAGGCGGGGGCTGTGGTCGGCGTATCTGCGATGATCTGTCGATATTTATCGAGCAGCTGCTCGGCTGTTTCGGTATTGTCAGGATCGACGATGATGCACTCAACGGGACAGACTTCTACACACTGCTGGGTTTCGAAATGGCCGACGCACTCGGTGCACCGCCCGGTTTCAATCTCATAGATTTCAGGGCCCATGTAGATCGCGTCGTTTGGGCATTCAAACACGCATACATCGCAATTGATGCATTCATCGGTGATGAGTAGTGCCATATCGTCAATTCATCTCGTCAGGAAGTGGATCAATTCAGGTTCGAGCCGGTGTCGCAATCTTGCACTGAGTCCCAAAACGTGCCGGTATTTTGCTGCAAGTTACACATTCTTTGGCGGTCACCTTATTTCCCAGTTGCAGTTTGATTCAGTTGTTCCGTCAGTACTGATTGCGGTCATAATTTTGGCGACAAACTCGCAGCCTTGAACTCAATCATTTGCGCCGCGAAGTTAGCAACCCCCGGTGAGTCGGAACTGACTTTAACTGACAGAAACCTTCACGGCACCATGGGTTCAGGATGGTTGATCGTTTTCATCAGGGACTCAAGTTTTATAACCGATATTGTGGCGAAAGTGAAGTTTACCGGTTATTTGAATACCGACGAGTGCCGGTCTGCGTGGTTTAATATTGACTAGATGCAACCAGATTCACAAAAATTGCAAATGACGGCCGATCTCATCGACATGAACAATATTACTGTCTATCGGGGCGGTGAGAAAGTGCTGGATCGGTTCTCGCTTAAGCTGCCAAGAACGCGCAGTGTAGCAATTCTCGGCCCCAATGGCGCTGGTAAATCCACCTTGCTGAAGGTGCTGATGCGCGAACTCTACCCGGTGCGCACGCCCGGTTCGTGGGTGAAAATTATGGGTTCCAAGACCTGGAATGTTTGGGAGCTAAGACGGAATCTGGGATTTATTTCCCAAGACCTGCACAATCGTTATTTTGGCTACGTCAGCGGCCTTTCCATTGTGCTCTCCGGGTTTCACGCAAGTGTTGGAATCTATGACCACCAGCAGTTTGATGATGGGGCGGTTGAACTCGCACGGCACATCATGGGAGACTTGCGCATTGATCACCTTGCTGACAAACCGTATTCGCGCATGTCAACCGGCGAGCAGCGCAGGTTTTTGCTGGCTCGGGCACTGGTTAATGAACCGACAACCCTGATCCTGGATGAACCGACCAGTGGACTGGATATTAATGCCACGTTTCATTACCTTAGAAGCATTCGCAAGCTGATCGCCGAGGGCAAGCAGCTTGTCTTGGTGACGCACCACATTCACGAAATTCCGCCGGAGGTTGATTTTGTCGTTTTGCTCAAAAATGGCGAGGTTGTTGCAACCGGTGAAAAAGGAACACTTTTTTCAGACTGGCAGTTAAGCGAGCTCTACGATGCACCGATCAAGGTTCTGTCAGCGAACGGTTACTTCCAGGTTATTCCGAATGATGAGTGAGCAGGCGGGTATCTGTAATGCGTCGAAGACAGCAGTTCGACGAGCGGGAAACGCGGATCGGATCGATTCATTAAAGCGCCTTGATCAGTGCCAAAATGCCTAAAATTAGCTCCAGGATTCTGCGGGCGGTACCGGTTCATTGGCAGTTGTAAAGCTGCTTTGACTCGCGGGGAATATAATTTTACGTACCAAAGTACAGATGGCAATCACTGTCTTGCTTTTCTGTTGTTTGTTGTTCAGCACATTGTTCCTGATTGATGGTAAAGACCGAAGTTGTAATTGTTGGAGCGGGTCCCTGTGGTCTATTCCAGATTTTCGAGCTGGGACTGCTTGGAATCAAATGTCATATCGTTGATTCTGTGCCCCGTGCAGGTGGCCAGTGCTCGACGCTCTACGCGGATAAGCCGATATACGACATTCCAGGCTACCCGGTTGTGGGTGCTCAGCAGCTGGTTGATCTATTGATTGAACAGGCTTCGCCATTTGAGCCGGAGTATGTATTGGGTCAGCAGATCACTCACGTTGAGAAGCAGGACACTGGGCGGTTTTTCGTGAAGACATCGGCTGGTGCCGAGTTTGACGCAGGAGCGCTGGTGATAGCCGGAGGATTGGGTGCTTTCGATGCCCGCCCGCTTCGTACGCCCGGGGCAGCGAATCATGCCGGCAGGAATCTGAACTATCACGTTGCTGACAAGGAACGCTATCGCGGCAAATCAGTGGCGATTCTCGGTGGTGGCGATTCCGCACTCGACTGGGTGCTTGAGTTGCACGGCATCGCCAGCAATATTACGCTGGTTCACCGTCGTGATGAGTTTCGCGCACAGCCGGCATCGGTCAACAAGATGAAACAGCTTGCGGAGCGCGCGGACAGCACGCTTTCCTATCACATTGGCAGAATCGAACGCATAATCGAGCGTGACGATACGCTAAGCGGTCTCAGGGTGGTCAGCTTTGGCGACAGCCCAGAGGCGCGGGAAATTGAGTTTGATGAGTTGCTGGTGTTTTATGGGCTGTCTCCCAATTTGGGCCCAATTGCCAATTGGGGACTTGAATTGGACCGAAAAATGATCGTTGTTGAGACAAAAGAGTGTCAGACCAGTGAGCCGGGAATTTTTGCAATCGGTGACATTGTTTCTTATCCGGGCAAGAAGAAGCTGATCCTGTGCGGATTTCACGAGGCTGCCATGGCTGCTTTTGGCGTACAGCGCCATCTTTACCCGGAAATCAAGCAGCGAGTTCAATTCACAACAACCAGTCCCATCATGCATGAGCGGTTGAAAGTCGACGGGACGATTTAGCGACTATTGCTGAATCAGTGCACTGGGCACCTGCGTGCTTTGCTGCGTGTAGAAAGTCCACTAGCCTGGTCAATTCGGTCCAAAGCCGACTTGCCTGTCAAGACAATCCAGACAAATCTGATGTTGACGCGATTTATTCTCGGCGTATTTCGGCAGCTGAGCATGCGCGTGGACAAGAATTTTTTGTGTTCAGTTCAGTTTTGGGTGTCAATAATGCTTTGCGGTCAGCCGGGCGATTTTCGGAATTTTCAAAGCGCAGGTTCTCAACCCGACATAGAAGACGTAGTGACACATATTGCTCCTTGAGG
>JAJDZL010000227.1 GCA_022824665.1 Gammaproteobacteria bacterium
CCCGGCCGGCTCTTCAAGCACTTGCTGACAAGAAAGTGTTTGTCCCTGACTGATCAGTTGCCGGTACAGCAAAGTCTGCAGCATCAGCACCATCACACAGATGAACACATGCACTTAGATTTTCTGATCAGTCCAGTGATACTAGAAACGGAGCGCAATGTGCTGAACATCTTTCATATCCCGAAATGCGCGCTCAACATGGTGCTTTGCACGATAGCCGTGCACAATTTGTGCATCATTCCACTCGGCGCGGTCAGTGAAGATGAGCGTTTTGTCCAGCAAGGTATGCTGATCATCCCCTCCTGGCCCAATCAAGTCATGATATCGAATCACTCTCAAACCTGATCACATTGTCAATTGCCGGAAGACTTTCAAGCGACCAGCGCGGAAATACCGAAAAATCAAGATTCTCCTCATAGCCCGACACCAATCGCAAATAACCGGCGTACGCAATCATCGCGCCGTTGTCAGTGCATAACTCCAATGATGGGAAGTACGCCCGAACTCCAAGCGTCTTTGCTAAACCGTCAATGCGCTCGCGCAGCAGTTTGTTCGCGCCGACACCACCAGCGATAATGATTTCGGAATATCCGGTCTGCTTAAGCGCCCGTTGCAGTTTCACAACCAGTGCATCAATCGCGGCGTCCTGAAATGCATACGCAAAATCAGCCCTGGTCTTCTCATCCAGCTTGTGCCTGGCAACTTCCATTACAGCATGTGTCTTTAATCCCGAAAAACTGAAATCCAAAGTCGCCTGACCTGACATCGGTCTTGGAAACCGGAATCGTCCAGGCTGACCATATCGCGCACACTTCTCTATACTGGGACCGCCTGGATACGGCAGGTCCAACACCGATGCAAACTTGTCAAACGCCTCACCGACCGCGTCGTCGCGGGTTTCGCCCAGAATTTTGTAGTTCCCCAGCGAACGCACATCCACAAGCATCGTATGCCCGCCAGATACCAGTAATGAAAGAAACGGGAGTTGTGGCGCGTCATTCTCCAGCATGGGCGATAACAAGTGCCCTTCCATATGATGCACCCCAATGGCTGGTATCGCGAGTGCCATAGCCAGCGAGCGGCCAACCGTTGCGCCAACCAGCAGTGCGCCAACCAGCCCGGGTCCTGCCGTATAAGCAATCGCATCAAGTGAACTTTTGTCGAGACCTGTTTCCTTAAGCACCGCGTCGATGAGCGGGATTACCTTGCGAATGTGGTCGCGTGCAGCAAGCTCGGGAACGACGCCACCGTAAATTTTGTGGATATCGATCTGCGACGAAAACCGATTGATCAGCAAGCCTGCTTCCGAGTCGTAAATTGCGACACCGGTATCGTCACAGGACGTTTCTATTCCCAGGACCTTCATTTGCTTTCAATGCCCGTGCACACGCACAATTGAACGGGCTGACGATACCGATCAATCAAGTCAGTCAACTCTGTGACGAAGTCGACTCACTGGCCTGTCGCTGTCGTTCCGATAACGCGCGCTCGATTCGCTCCAGAGACTTCTTTGACTCAGTCAGCGTGTGCAGAATTTCAGCATCAAGATTCTCATCCTGTACAAGCTCCATTTCATGCTGGGCTTTGTGGAGGTTATTGATAACAACCGCGATAAATAGATTAATCACGATGAAAGCGGCAATGACAACAAAACTGACAAAGAAAATCCAGGCCAATGGATAAAGTTCCATCGCGCTGTACATCACATCTGTCCAGTCTTCCAGCGTCAGTACCCGGAACAACGTAATCAGCGAAACGCCAAGAGAGCCCCAGTGAAATGGATCATGTTCGTGAAACAGGTGAAATCCGGCTATCGCGTAAATGTAAAAAACGATTGAAATCAGCAGGATAACGTTACCGAGACCTGGCAAGGATTTAATCAGTGTCGAGACAATCAAGCGCAGTTCCGGAACCGCGGTAATCAAGCGAAGAATTCTGAGCAGGCGTATTGTTCGCGCTATCAGTGCATATTCGCCAGTCTGAGGTATCAGTGAAAAAACAACAACGCTAAAATCAAAAAGATTCCATCCATCTCCAAAATAACGACTGAAGACCGGTGCCGAAGCCGTAATTTTGAGCACAGCCTCCAGCACAAAAATGAGCAAAATCAGTTGATTTATTGAAAGAAGCAGCGATTCAAATGGAATTGCAATGACGGGATAGGTTTCAATGCCAAGCACAATCGCATTGACAATAATCAACGAAATAATGATTCTCTCAAACCATAGCCACTCGGTAATTTTTCTTGCAATCGTGATCAATTGATTACTCCGCAGGTTCAGCGATCGCAACTGCGCGCAATAAGGCTCTGGCCTTGGCCATCGTCTCGTGCCATTCTGTTTCCGGGACGGAATCTGCAACCAGTCCGGCTCCGGCCTGGATATACACCGTGTCTCCAACAAGTACCGCAGTTCGAATGGCGATCGCCGTATCCATGTTGCCATTCCACCCGATATACCCGACAGCACCGGCGTAGATGCCCCGTTTATGAGGCTCGAGTTCATCGATAATTTCCATCGCGCGCACCTTTGGTGCCCCACTGACTGTACCGGCCGGAAGCGTGGCGCGTAAAACATCAACCCCACTCAAGCCTTCCTTAAGTTCCCCTGTTACGTTTGAAACAATGTGCATTACATGCGAGTATCGCTCTATTTCCATAATGTCATTGACTTTGACTGTACCGAGTTTGGAAACGCGTCCGACATCATTTCTGCCTAAATCAACCAGCATGATGTGTTCTGCACGCTCTTTTTCGTCTGCGAGCAAGTCCTCTGCCAGTTTTCGATCTTCCATTTCTGTTGCCCCGCGCGCACGCGTCCCTGCCAGCGGTCGAACTGTCACACGACCGTCTTCGGAACGCACCAGAATTTCAGGAGAGGTCCCAACAATGCAATAGGAATCAAAGTGCAGGAAGTACATGTAGGGTGAGGGATTGAGTGTTCTAAGTGCCCGATAAAGGTCAATTGGGTCGCCGCGATAGCGTGCCGAAAGACGCTGTGATATGACTACCTGGAAGACATCACCGGCAAGAATGTATTCGCGGCATTTTCTGACCGCATCTTCAAATCCCTGCTGACCAAATGCTGATTCAAACTCAGCTTCGTCAGCCTGCTGCTGGAGCGACAAGGCAGGCCTCGAGGGAATCGGCGATTTCAGCTGCTCAGCCAATACATTCAGTCGCTCATTGCCCGTGTTCCAGTCGTCACCCTGTGTGACATCAACATAGACTACGATAAATAGTCGCCCAGCCAAATTGTCGAATACAACAACTTCGTCTGAAACCATCAGGCAAATGTCCGGAATATTCAATTCACTGGGTTTTCGCCCCGCCTCCAGCGTTGGCTCAACATATCGTACGGTGTCGTAACCGAAGTAGCCAACCAGACCACCGGTGAATTTAGGCAAGTCCTCAAATTCGGGCACCCGAAAGCGCTGGCGAAATTGTTTGATGTCTGCCAGCGGATCGCTGCTTCGCCAGTTTTCGACAACTGATTCACCTTTCAGTATTTCAATTTCATTTTCGCGCACCTCAAGACGTGTGGAGTTCGGCAATCCAATGATGGAAAACCGCCCCCACTTCTCCCCACCCTGTACGGATTCAAACAGGTAGCTGTATGGACGACGCGCGAGTTTGAAATAAGTACTAAGCGGTGTGTCAAAATCAGACAATACCTCGCGCTGCAGCGGAAGATGTGTGTATCCCTCAGCTTTGAGTTGATTAAATTCAGCTTCGGTAAGCATCTGCTACTCCATTTTTGGGAAACGCTTTGGTACTTGTACAGCTTAAATTTCTAAGGACACCTGCAGGTGTAGCCAGGTGTCGATGTCTTTATTGTTGAGGATAAACGAAGTGCAGAAATTTGCCCGTTAAAGCGCCTCTTCAATTGCACGTCGCATACCTGATATGGTTGCCGAGTAATCCGCAGAGCCGAATATGGCTGAACCGGCAACAAACGTATCAGCACCTGCTGCTGCAACCTGGCCGATGTTAGCGGTCGAAATGCCACCGTCAACTTCCAGTCTGATTGAACCGGGACGCGCATCAATTAATGTACGCACACTTTTGATCTTATCAAGTACATATGGAATAAACTTCTGGCCGCCGAATCCCGGATTGACAGACATCAGCAGCACCATATCCAGTCCGTCCAGAACATGATCGAGACAGCTGAGCGATGTTGAAGGGTTCAGCGCCAGGCCAGGAGAACAGCCATTATCCCGAATGAGATTGATGGTTCGATCGATGTGGTCAGAGGCTTCCGGATGAAAGGTAATTGAGGAGACGCCCGCGTCAATCATCTCGCCGATGATGCGATCAACCGGCTTGACCATCAGGTGTGCATCAAGGGGTGCCTGCACGCCGTAATCCCGTAAAGACCGGCAGACAACCGGCCCGAATGTCAGATTCGGAACGAAATGATTGTCCATCACGTCGAAATGGATCCAGTCTGCTCCAGCAGCCAGTACCGCATCGACTTCTTCGCCCAGTCGGGCAAAGTTCGCAGAAAGAATAGATGGTGCAATGACCGCGTTCATAACAACTGGTACGCAAGCAAACTAGTGCATAGCGATGAAGTAGGTTTCATCCTGACGGTTAATGCGCAGCAAAATCAGATCGTCAGGGTCTCCAATTGCCTGGCTGAATCCCTGGACATCATTAATTTTCTGCTGATTGACTTCCACAACAACATCACCTTCGCGGATTCCTGAACGCCATGCGTGACTGCCACGTTCAACGGATGCCACGAGTACGCCCTGATCGGGTCTTTGCAGATTTTCAAACACGACACTGTCAAGGCGCTCTGCAATATCCTCACCGTGCACAATTTGTCGTGCTCGGTCTCCGATTCGACCGGAACCCAGCATTACCTCACCGTCGCGGACATATTCCACCTCCACGAGCTCCCCCACCCTGATCAGCGCAATCGTGGTTCTAAGCTGCGAGCCGTCCAAAACTCTGGAGCCATTTACGCCAATCAATACATCGCCTTCTTTCATGCCTGCCTGATCGGCAGCAGAACCCGGCAGTATCTGATTAATCAGCACGCCTTCGATCTGCTCGAGGCCAAATGCCTGAGCCATATCCTGAGTCAGTTCCTGAAAATGAATGCCGAGAATTCCCCGCCTGACGCGGCCGTATTCGATGATTTGTTCAACCACGCTGGCTGCGGTGTTGACCGGGATTGCAAACGCGATTCCGACATTGCCCCCGGCTGGTGAAAGAATCGCGGTGTTGATTCCAATCACTTCACCGCGCAGATTGACAAGGGCTCCACCGGAGCTGCCAGGATTGATCGCCGCATCCGTTTGAATGTATTCTTCATACTGTTCGAGACCCAAACCGCTACGGCCAAGCGCACTGACAATCCCCGAGGTCACTGTTGCAGAAAGCCCGAAGTTATTGCCCAATGCCAGTACAAAATCACCAACCCTGAGTGCATCGGAGTTGCCCATTTTGACCGCAGTCAGTCCCGGCAAATTGACCTTGAGCAATGCGAGATCCATATCCGGATCTGCGCCGATGATTTCTGCATCTGCAGTACGGCCATCGAGCAGCGTAACCTGAACTTCGGACGCATCAGTCAGCAGGTGGTTGTTGGTCAGTATGTAGCCGCGCGCAGCATCAATGATGACACCAGACCCCAGATTCAAACCGGGACGAGGCCGGCGTCGGTCACCGGGGTTGTCAAACCGAAAAAACGGCTGAAAAAACTCATCACTTTGAAAAAATTCCTGCAAGTCCTCCAGTGAATAATTTCGAAATCCACGGCGGTTATTGGTTGCAGTAGAAATGTTGACGATGCCATGCTCAATCTTTTCGACGACATCAGCCAGGGTTGGCAATTTCTCGCCGTCAATTGCGAATGGCAGGGTTGTCGCCTGCCCATCAACTGTTACGGCAGCGGATGACAAAAACGCTACCGAAGCAAGAATAAAAGTGCTGAGGCTTTTTTTCACTGCATTAATTGATTTCTAATCGGCATGTCAGTCTGAGAGTGTTGTGGTGGGTAAACGTCAATGACTGATTGACGTCTATCACAAACTGCCATCTCATTTTATAGTGATTTGCCCAAAATCAATTGTCGGATTCCGTGACCCGACTCGGCAAACGTACCAAATTGAATTCAGTCAGGACCGCTCTCGAAGTTCCTGTTCAATGCCCCGTTGAATCAGCTGTGTTTCACTTCCCGCCAGGCAGGAAACATCGGAAAATAAAGTGCAGTGCGGATAGGATTGTCTTCCATGCCCGAAATAATTGATCGATAAGAACTCAACTGCTCTCGATAGCGTTCCACTTCCTGATCGAGAAAGTTCTCTACGTTACCCGTCGTAGTACCACTTTTGTAGTCGATAATCCACCGGGTTCCATCGCGGTCCATAAAGGTTCGATCAAGAATAACGTTGCTGAATTGACCATTAACGTATCCCGTAAGCCGCAGCTCCGCAGCTGATTGTGTGTGCTCGTCGCTCAGAATC
>JAJDZL010000021.1 GCA_022824665.1 Gammaproteobacteria bacterium
CTGTGCACTGGGTGGTAAATACGGCGGCGAAGAGTTTCCGGGGTACCGCGGCACCTTCAAAGTTGTCGCTTTAAGCGACGGACGGTTTGAATATCACGGGGAGATGATGCGCGGTGCGGTGGCGAATCTTGGTCCGACTGCAGCGGTCGAACTCGTGGGTGAGGGTGCTGAGATTGCGATCGTGGTCACGGGTGAGCGGATTCAATGCCTGGACCAGGCGTTGTTCAGTCATCTTGGAATTGAGCCATCGACAAAGTCGATACTTGCAATCAAGAGCACTGTACATTTTCGGGCCGACTTCGAGTCCATTGCGGAGGACATTATCCTGGTTGAATCACCGGGCTTCAATCCGTGCCGGCTGATGCCAGAGCTTTTCCCTAGGCTGCGCCCGGGAGTGCGACTGCTTTGAACGCAAAATCAAAGCCTGTTGATACGCTTAACGTAACGCATAATACCCATCGATAATGAAGAAGTTGCGACTTCCATAAGAGCGAAGCAAAGGGTGATTGTCAGTTTTGCAAACCAGAAGATAAAAGTCTTTTACGACGGCATGCGTGTTGCAGCGTACTCTGGTTTTGCACGAACCGCATCACGCAAATTGGATCAATTAGATGCCGCGATCAATATTAACGACCTCGCCCGCCCTGGTAATCATCTCAAGGTGCTCAAAGGGAAGCGTAAAGGACAATGGAGCATTCGGATTAATGATCAGTGGAGGCTATGTTTCAGGTGGCCTGATGACAGTTCAGGGCCGACAGACGTTGAGATCGTGGATTATCACTAGAATTGAGGAAACCAGCTATGCGTGAACCTATCCATTCCGGCGAGACGCTGCGAGAAGACCTTGATGCACTGGGTATGAGCGCCGCGGAACTGGCGCGTCAGATCGAAGTTCCCGTGAACCGTATAACCGAGATTCTCAACGGTCGGCGTTCCGTAACCGGCGATACGGCTTTGAGATTAGGGCGGTATTTTGGAACTTCTGGAGAGTTCTGGCTCAACCTCCAAAAACTCTACGAATTACGCTTGGCGCAGGAAAAGAATGGTGCAGAAATTGTTCAGTTGCCGACGCTTGGTTCGATTAAGGGATTGCGAGCAGCGAATTGACAGTGCTGCATGCTGAGGTGTTGAAATACAAGTAAACTGGAACAATTGATTCTACGCCTTTAGAAGCAGGCTAATCCCGGCTTTAATTTTGAGTGTTGTTACAGTTTGAATACATTCCTTCCGGGTCCATCACTTGTGATCTGGTAGAAGGAGAATTTGAAAACTTGGGGAAGGCTCCAGGTTGCGTGAACCCGATAACAAGCCGAGCGCGATTAAACGCTTAAGTCTGGGTTTGTGATGTCGTTCACATCCTCTGCCGGATTTTTAGCCTGCATCAAAAGAAACAGCAGTCGACGTTCGGCCCGATGTGCGTTTCCATGCGATACCAAAAAATATTTCCAGGCTTAATTTAAGGCCGGTCAATGCACCTTGTTCATCTGGATAATGGTTCATCAGTGCATCTTGCACATCCCGTTTGCGCAGCAACGTAGCTGGTTCAATCAAATCGGTAGCAAATCCGAAGTCAAAAAGCTGCTCAACCAGGCTTTCGATGTCTGGATAAAAATACTCGGATCGGTCAGTATCGACAACAGGATTTGTGAACCCGGCTACAGCCAGCATGTCTCCAACATTGTGCATGTCCACAAACTCAGATTTGAATGCCAGCGACTGAAGATGACTGCATGCGCTTCTCAACTGCCTGAAAGCGTCCGGCGCGAATGCCGAAAATATCAAAACCCCGTCATCGCTGAGTATCCGTAAGCACTCATTGATGAGCGCTTGCGGCTGGTAGAACGAAAAATCGAGATTTGAAACGATCAGGTCAGCACAATCTGATTCAAATGGCAGTGACAAATCGTCCGAGATCGCGCTTGAGGTATCCGAGTCGATTGAAGCATCTGCTGCAGATTTTGATCGTTCCCGTATATTGTCAGTGTGATAGACCACACACTCCGGGTACAAAGCCTGAAGCATCGTGGTCAGGTATTTGTCGTGGCCGTCAATCTGCACGATTGTTGAGCGCTCGATCGTTAGATCCTTGATTCGCTCGACGAGTTCAATTGCCGCGGTATCGCGAAAATTGTCTGGTGTACCTGCTGGAAGAGACATGTTGTCGAAATTGTGTTGCGTCGCAAGGCGCTCACGCCGAGGATTTTGCGTGCTGTAGATACTGCTGATGCAGGGCATCGATAACTTTGCAGAGCTCTTCAGGCGTACCCGAATTTTCCACCACATCGTCTGCAATTGCCAGGCGCTGCTTTCTTGATGCCTGCGAGCGGATGATGTCCTCAATATTGTTTACCGTTTGCCGATCGCGAAGCGTGGTTCTTGCCACTTGCAATGCTTCCGGCAGATCAACCACCAACACCCGGTCAAGCGGATAATCGCGTTTGCTTTCGGCCAGTAAAGGGATAACCACAATACAGTATGGCGTCAGTACATCGTCCAGTTGCTGCAGTATCTCAGCATAAATTTTCGGGTGCAGAATGCCTTCCAATCGCATCTTTTGTTCTGCATCAGCAAAAATGATGCTTCTAAGCACGGCGCGATCTAGCTTGCCATCATGACCAACGACCTGATCGCCAAATGCGGCAACAACTTCATTGAATCCGGATTTGCCAGGCTCGACAACCTCCCGCGCAATGACATCGGCGTCGATTACCGCGATGCCCAACTCCTCAAAACGTCTGGCCGCGGTGCTTTTGCCGCTGCCGATACCACCAGTTAGTCCGACAACCAACATGTTTCGATTACGCCAGCGCTTGATCGATGACTGCACCGCCAAGGCATATATCGCCCTGATAGAAAACAACCGACTGCCCGGGTGTAACCGCTCTTACCGGGTGTGAGAATTCGACCCGCGCTGCCGTCCCGCTCTTCGACACGACCTGGCAGCTGTGCTCGGTGCCCTGATAGCGGATTTTGCACTTTGCTGCAAGCGGTAAACTGGGATCTTCTAATATCCAGTTGATATCGGAAACCATTGCGCTTTGGCTGAACAGCATTGGATGATCATGTCCCTGAACTGCGGTCACTGCGTTTGCTTCTATATCCTTTTTGGCAACATACCAGGCATCACCCGGGCCGCCAATGCCAAGGCCGGTGCGTTGACCGATGGTATAAAGGAATGCGCCTTGGTGTTCGCCGATCACTTTACCGTACTCGTCTTTTATTGGGCCTTCGGAGGATGGCAGGTATCGCCTGATAAAGGAGGCGAAGTTTCGTCTGCCGATAAAGCAAATCCCGGTGCTGCCCTTTTTTGCATGATTTTCAAATCCTAGTTCCCTGGCCTTGCTGCGGACATCCGCTTTGTTCATCTCCCCGATCGGGAAAAGGACGTTTTCGAGTGCCTTGCTGTTGATGCCATGCAGAAAATAAGTTTGATCCTTGTCAGGGTCTTTGCCCTTTTGCAGCAGTGGTTTGCCACCGTTTCGGACGATTCGTGCATAGTGGCCGGTTGCAGCATGGGCTGCGCCGAGCTTCGCAGCCCACTCGGGAAACTCCCGAAACTTGATCTCGACATTGCAGATGATGTCCGGATTTGGTGTTCGTCCCGACTTCAGATCATTTAGGAAGCCA
>JAJDZL010000226.1 GCA_022824665.1 Gammaproteobacteria bacterium
AATCCGTGATTTTTCGATGTCGGTTGGCTGGAAAATGCACATTGAAGATCTGGGTGGCTCAGCTTTAGCCGATACAGCAGCAATTCATCTTGCCTGTTCCACACCGGCTGAATACCTGCTCGACAGTTGGATTTGTCACGATCACCTGGCCGATGATCCCGTACCCACGCAGGGTGCGAGAAATATCGAAGGCGCAGCGACTCCACCTTCTGCACCCGGAATTGGTGTTACGCCAGATGACGCGGTTTTGGGCGACCCGGTGGCAATTTACCAGGCGTAGCGACATCGGTAGACTTTCATACCCGCTTCAGCTTGGTTAACTTCCGGACCTGTCTTTGAACAACAATCCTCCAGCAAGAATCTGTGTCAGTCAGATCCGAAGCCGAAGTAAATCATAGCTGCCGGCACGATCAGCCATAGCAGCCCCTTGATCAGGAAAAACATAAAGCCGTAAAATCCGAGCTTTTTGAGCCGTTTCCCGCCAATCCGGTTGAGACGGTTTTGAATTCGTTGCCGCCAGTCTGATTTGGGTTGATTGGTCATGATCGTCAGGATATGCAGCTACTTGATGCTTGTTAGATTATGTACCAATCAGGAATGGTAACAGATGCCTGGCAACGAGTTTCGGGTCATCCATGTGACAGTGATGTCCGCCATCGATATCGATGATCTGAATGTTTTTCACTAATGGTTCGCGCCCTCGAAGGCTCGACCAGTTTCTGATAATTCCCTGATCTGAGCGAATCAGCAGCGCATTACACTCGATACTGGCCAGGTACTGTTTGACGTGTGCGTCGGACAGGTAGAGTGGAGAGGGTTTTCGAAGTCGCCTGTCGGTACGCCATTGGTAGCCGTTTTCGGTCTTTTCGAGATTGCGTTCGACAATCAGTTTTGCCGAATCAAGCGACATGTCTCCGGCTTTTTGACGGGCACGCGCAGCAGCATCAATTGATCGGTAAACTCGCCCGTTGGACGCCGGTTTACATGTCTCTTCAATATGTCGGCGAAACTGCGGCAGCATCGTGTCTGGTTCTCCGGTGAATGGGGCAAGCCCCTCAACCATGGCCAGCCGCTCAATCCGATCCGGGACGATGGCGGCGATGAGTGCGGCAACGCCGGCTCCCAGTGAGTGGCCGAGCAGGGTGAACCGAGTCAATCCAAGTGCGTCGGCCGCCAGCAGAACATCGGCTGCATAGTCAATGAAGTGATAGGCATTTACACCACTTCGGTGCTGGGACTTGCCGTGACCGGGGAAGTCAAGTGCACTGAGATTGATACCCGGCAGGTACCGTTCGATCGGCACAAAACTGGCGGCATTATCCAGCCAGCCGTGTAGCGCAATCACTGGTGGGTTGCCCTGCTTGCCAAACGACAGGGCGGCTATCTTTAGATTGGCTGTTTCAATCTGTATTTCTTTCAATTGATATGCCGCAGCTCGGCGAGTTTCGTACGCCGCCTTGATTACGTCAGAACTTCTTTCGAGTTCAGTGCTGGATGTTTGTTCGACCTGATGCCAAATTATTGGTAAATTCCAAGCGCCAGGCAACAATTATATTGATTGTCCAAATGGAAAAATTTGACTGAGAATTCTCTTCATTCGTTGTTGATATCTTCAGTTGTTGCAGGGACGTAGTAAAATGGTTTGCCCTCGCGAGCAACAATCAGACACTGCATATGGTGAAAGGATGAAAACAAACACGGATAAAGTCAGTACCATCGCCGGTAAGGCCGTAGACAAAAATACGGTTACGATCATCAACAATCGCACTGGCGAATCGTTTGATTTTCCGATCATGGACGGCACTGAAGGACCCAGTCTGTTCAATATTTCGACTCTGTATGCAAAAACCGGGATGTTTACTTACGATCCTGGCTTTACATCAACCGGTTCCTGTCAGTCAGGCATCACTTTCATTGATGGTGAAAAAGGTATTTTGCTGCACCGCGGGTATCCAATTGAACAGTTAGTCAACAGTTCAAATTACCTGGATGTGTGCTATCTGCTGCTACACGGTGAATTGCCCTCCAAGAAGGAGCAGCTCGAGTTTGATACCGCGATAACCACCCATACGATGCTGCATGAGCAGCTGACCTCGTTTTATCGCGGCTTCAAGCGCTCCGCCCATCCGATGGCCATTATGGTTGGCGTTGTCGGCGCACTTTCCGCGTTTTACCATAGCGATACCGATATACACGATCCGATTCAGCGAATGGTTGCTGCGCACCGAATCATCGCCAAAATGCCGACAATCGGTGCTTATGCGTACAAATACTCAATCGGACAGCCCTTTATGTACCCGCAAAACAGCCTTAGCTACTCCGAAAACCTGCTCCGAATGATGTTCGCGGTACCAACTGAGGAGTACAAAATTAATGCTGTTTCGGCAAGAGCAATTGACCGAATTCTGATTCTTCACGCAGATCACGAACAAAACGCATCGACGTCAACAGTGCGACTGGCCGGCTCTTCAGGAGCCAATCCGTTTGCGTGTGTTGCCTCGGGTATTGCATCGCTTTGGGGACCTGCACACGGTGGTGCAAACGAGGCAGTACTCAAAATGCTTAACGAAATCGGTGACAAGAAGCAAATTCCGAAATTTATCGCCCGAGCCAAGGACAAAAGTGACAGCTTTCGCTTGATGGGCTTCGGACACCGGGTGTACAAAAACTTTGATCCGCGCGCCAAGGTAATGAAGGATACCTGTCACGAAGTTCTAAACGAGCTTGGAATTTCAGATCCGGTATTACCGATCGCCCTGGAACTCGAACGTATTGCGTTGGAAGATGAGTACTTTATTGAAAGGAAGCTCTACCCCAACGTGGACTTTTATTCCGGCATTATTTTGCGGGCATTGGGTTTCCCAAGCCCCATGTTCACGGTGCTTTTTTCCATCGCCAGAACTGTGGGCTGGATCGCGCATTGGAAAGAGATGTTTGGTAATGAAGAGAGTCAGAGGATCGGGCGCCCCAGGCAGCTGTATGTTGGAACCAAGCAGCGAAATTTCAAGCAGATTGAACAACGCAAGCAAAAAACGCCGGATTGGCTGCGGTTATGGGGCAACCGGCGCAGTTAACGCGACTGATCAACGCCCGCGATTCGCTTGGAAGCGGGAGGCTTTAAACGATTGTGCGATCAGATATCGAAATCGCCACACCAGCATTGTCAAGGCGACAATACAGGCACCGCCGACTGACCACATGAGCCCTGGCGGGCCGCCGTCCATATGCAGCCCAAACAACCAGCCAAGGGGAAGCATCACAACCCAAAATGATGTGATCAAAGTCTTGGTGATAAACCACATATCCTGATACCCGCGCAAAACTCCGACGCCAACCGCCTGCATACCATCCAGCACCAGAATAAACGCGGCGGCGAGAATGGTTGGAACTGCAAGCTTCATCACCTCAGGGTCCTGGCTGTAAATTCGTACCAACGGTTCCGGGAAGATTACAAACAGGAGTGCGATAACACCCAGCGACACCCCGGACAGGAATATGGCAGTCCAGCCTGAGGAAGCAGCAACGGCCGGATTGTTTTGACCAAGGTAATTGGCAACGCGAACACTGGCCGCCATGGAAAATCCCAATCCAATCATGAACGCAATCGTAATGAGATTCATCCCGACGGTCCAGGCTGCTGTTTCCAAAACCCCCATATAGCCTGCGAACAGTGTCAAAATCAGGAATGAAGCCGATTCCATGCCGTGTCCGATTGCAGTGGGGTACCCCAGTTGACGAAGATTTCTTGACATCTTCCGAAACTGGCTGACCTTTTTCACAATTCCGTAGCGGACGGTATCGAATGCGAAAAAGACATATCCCATAAGGGCGAAGAATGCCACCCATCGCACAATGCTTGTTGCAAGTGCAGCACCTTCAGCACCCATTTGCGGTGCTCCGTGATTGCCAAAGATGAAGACCCAGTTCAAATAGAGGTTCAAAAAATTTGCCCCAAGTGCGACGACCATGGCCGGAACAGGCCGCTGCAGGCCTTCAAGCAGCAAGGAGGTTGTGATGAGGCAAAGGAGTCCAGCCAGCCCCAGCCCGTGCATTGCCAGGGTGCGTCCTGCTCCTTGCGATAGCTCGGCATTTTGACCGGTCAGTAAGAAAAAGGCCTCCCCAAACTGCATGAGAATGCCAAGTGTGATGCCAATTGCAAGAGCATGGACCATGCCGACCTGCCAAACCATGCCACAGTTTTCGTGATTTCCGGATCCATCATAACTCGCGGTCAGAATTGCGACCGGCAGTACTGCGCCTATTCCGATCAGGATTAAAGTAACGTGCGGACCATTGGCGAGGCCGTAATAGGCAATGTCTTCAGTACCGGCATAACCGCACATCGCAACATCGATTGTTACGATGAGAATTGCACCGGTTCGACTCAATAGCACTGGACCGGCAAGGCGGATGATCGGCCAGATTTCTTTATTGTTGATTGTCAAGTGTGTCGTCTATCGGATGAAATGCACTTAAGTTCGCGCCAAGTGCTGAGAGGTGTTCATATTATGTTGAATTCAATTCAGCATTGTCAGGCACTTAGGCACCAGGTGCTAAGCACTAACGCAACCGGGATCCATGCACTGATTCGCTTGACGACGTGCGTATCAGCAATGAACAATGCACGAACGATCGGTTTAAACTGATGCTGTTCGTGCGAGCCTCGCTGCATCAAGTCTCAATAAAGATTGATGCGGCAGGCGAGATCAGGATTTCCGATAGATTTCCGAGTCTGGGTAGAACACCAGCCAGGCAAAGGCGAAATGAATGCCGCTTTTGATGTCGAGCAATTGTTCACCCGCTAAGGGGCCGGCAATCGCCTGCCCGAAGAGGTTCCATTTTGAGCCAGTCTCCACATCGTAGAAGTAGCCATCTTCAGCGTGTTCAAAATTCAACAAATGCTCTCCCAGCTGGCGTCTGAAGACAGTTGCCGAAGGTATCACCCTGGACTCAGCTATGGTGCGTTTGTCGAGCGCGGAGGCCGCATCATTTTTACTGAAAACGACGATCGGGACACCATTGAATTTGTCGTTGATCACCGGCTCGTCCTTAAAAGCTGAAAAGGGATAGACGCGGTGGCGATTGTTCACCGAGATGTTGAGGACGCGTTCCATTGCGGGAAGCCGAGGGTCAGCCGGATCGCTCAACAGAAACGGAACATTATTGATATCGTCATAGCCGCGGTAGGGATTGGCGCCGTAATCCCGCCGGAAGCCGGTATCCCGAGTCAGTACCTCACCTTTGGGATAGGCGTTGGCAAATTCCTCGAATGAGGTGATTTGTGATGGCAGTGTCATAAGCACAACACCGGCGTAGTGTCCGGCCACGCCGCGGCCGGTAATCTGCTGCCACCACGATTCCGTCTGACGGTCATACATGACAAGATCGCTGTTACGCAAGTTTCCAGTGGTGCCGAAATCAAGTATCTCACCTTCTATATTGCGGTCAAATACGATCGATGCATTACACAACGGACAAAAAGTCACCGCCACACGACGCTCGTTCAGCGTGTCATTGACAATTTCGTGCCAAATCAGAATTTGCAGAGGATAGGCTTTGGCGTGCCCCAGAATGTCCACTACGATCACCGGCTCCCTGGGATTCAGCCAGTCGAATGCGTTTGCGACCGAGGTGAACTCGGGCATGTCGATTGCCGGTATGCCGTCTTTCGGTACACCGCCGGAGCGAACCTCGGAAAGATCAATGACACTGTTCTCGAAATCCGTATTCGGCCAGTCTCTGGCGAACGGGAATCGCTGCGCTTCGAGCGTCGATAGACTCGTCAAGAATAGTACCAGGATAAGCGATGCCTGTAAAAAGGCAGTACCTGATGAGCAAGGCTTGGGCGTAATTTTCTTCATAGCAGACATCCTGACGCATCGTGTTCCATATTAACTGACTTCAATTTTGCCCGAAAGTTCTGTATTTCCAAAACAAATTCGCACATTCAACGCGGCCATTGTGTCTGGCGATGAATGAACGCAATGCTCCCGGTCAATTTTTCAAAATGTAGATCCGGGACATCAGTTCAGGCGGGCTCGGAATTTGACATCTTTAATATGGCTACAGGACCGATCACCATCAGGATTGCCATCGCAACAAACGCCAGCCCCCAGGCATTGGGATTGTCGCTGCCACCTGCGAGATCGAGTACGATACCAAAAATTATTGGACCGATAAACGCGCCAACAAACCCGATCAGGGTATGGACCGCCATCGTTGTACCGCGCAGCCTTGCATCTGCCGACTTGATGACTGCAGACGAGATGGAAGCAGAATCAGAAATCGACAATATTGCATAAAGGCAAACCAGAGCGACGATGATGATCATCGGAAGCTGGCTGGAAAAACCGAGCGCTATACCACTCAATGCGGCCAGCCCCATCACAGAAAGAATGACTTTAACCCGGTTCAGCCGACCGGCAATTTCGTTTACGATGACACTGAACGGTTGGGCTAGCAGGGTCGCACAGGCAACGATGAAAGCCGGGTTCCAATGATTCGCGATCGGATTTGAGTCCCGTTCCGCCATTGCAAAAACCAGAAACGTAACCGTCCAGGAGCGAAATACAAACAGCTCCATGTTGTGAACGCTGTAAGCAATGCTGAAACCGATTGCTTTGCGGTTTTTAAACACGGGTTTGAGATCGGGCAGCAGGTGAAACTTTTCGTCGCAGCGAAGCGGCGAGGATTTTGGCAGGAACAAAAGAGCAAGCGCGAATGCAAGCAGGGCGCCTACCGATGAAGCGGCAAAATTCCACTGCCAGGACAGGTAATTTGTTAACAATCCGGCAACCAGGAATGAAACGGCTACACCAACGCCGAAACACATGGTGTAGACAGCAACGGTCCTGCTTTGAATCCGGTCCGGCACTGCGTCAACCAGCGCTTTGAGCCCCGGCATATACGTACCCGCCAGCCCCAGCCCCTGCAGAAATCGCCAGATACTTGCGGTGGTAACGCCGTTATTTAAAAATGCAAAGCCCAGTGCTGCCAGCACTGTCAGCGCCATTGAACTTAAGTAAATAGCCCTCGCATCGATGCGGTCGGTCAGCGGCACCAGTATAAAAACGCCCAGCAGATAGCCCCCAAAATAAATCCCGGCTACCCAGCCAATTTCTGTATTGCTAGCGCCCCACTCAATTTGCAGCGTTGGGATCAGTGTTGGGTAAACGGCAAATGGAACCATACCCAGCACATGCGCGACACATATGATCGCAATGATAATTTTCAGTCGCCGCATTGCCGCTCAGGTCGGGTTATCTTTGGAATATTCCGCGAATTAGGTCTGAATCAGCAGGGAGGGATGATTGCACAGCGATTTGTATCCGGAGTCACGCGCGGGTCTGGTCACGAACAGTGTTCAGCGCCACTATGTTCAGATTGGTTTTCTTGATTGGCATCTGCCACTCAACAATAGGTCCCGCGAGATACGATTGAAATCTGACAACGCAATTATCCTATGAAATTCTCATCAAGGGGATAGATGCGAGCTCAAAACCGGCTCAAATTCGGATTCGGTTAACTTCAGCAACAACGAGGTTCGATCAGCCGTTGACGAATCGGTATGACGTATGAAAAGCAGTCGTTGCCTGCACCAAACGCGCGGTGAGGCGATGCTCTGGCAAAAATCACACGGAACGATTGACGCACTGTGATGTCATAAAATAGGAAGATGGGACAATGTCGTCTGTCTCGATGTTCAACCCCCACTGCCTGCTTGATTCATGCTGACTAAAATTCTTTTCACCGTTGCGGTCATCGTGGTCGTTTTGCTGGTTTATCAGGCGCGCTTCAGACCGGTATCCCAGGCAGTTCAAAAGGCAAAGTCAGAAGTCGCATTCCAGCATAAACCATCAAGATGGGTGGTATACACCGTGGCGGGCATTTTGGCACTCACCTCAGGTGTGGTCTATTTTTTCAAGTGGCAATCTGACAATACGATCATGACCATTCGCGTCATTTCGTCCCAGCAGGAAGAGCCGTATACCTACAAAGCCCGCCAAAAAGACGTTAAAGGGCGGACCTTTACCACACTTGATGGCCGCGTTGTCACCTTAGGCGACGCAGACCGGATTGAACTGCTTGAACAATAAGTTTCATTTAGATCAATGGTAACGCGAAAAACCATGCCAATCACTTACGGTCTGATCGGAATGTCGATCTTTGTTACCTTGTTGAGCGGGTTTGGTTCGGACGCGCGCATCGTCTCCACGGCGCTGATATCTGGTTCTTCATTTGGTGTTTTAGACGAAATTCAGGCAGGTGAAGTGTGGCGACTCGTAACACCAACATTTATTCATTTTGACATCTATCACCTGGTATTCAATCTGCTTTGGGTATGGGTTTGTGGTGGTGCAATCGAAAAGCGGCAGGGATGGCTTTATTATCTGTTGATATTCGCGATCGCGGCTTCGGTTTCGAATCTTGCCCAGTACTATTTCACCGGACCTGCATTCGGTGGTATGTCGGGGGTTGTCTATGCGTTCCTCGGCTATGTGTGGATGCAAATGCGCTTTAACCCCATTTCATATTCAGGCATCATGCCCAAAGCCGTTGTGCCGCTGATGCTGATCTGGTTTATTGTGTGCTGGCTGGGAATAATCAGCAATGTTGCAAATGTCTCTCATACGGCCGGCCTGATTATCGGTGTCGTCTGGGGCCGAATTCACGCACGCAAGGCATTCGAACGATTTCGATCATTCTGAATATGACAGCTTGGCTAAAGCGAGTCAGTCTGGTTGGACTGATGTTATTGGTTGGGATTCCGGTCTTGTCACCAGCTGCGTTCGCGGCTGAATTTGTGCCACTGCCAGGTGCAGATGAGATGCCAGCCGAAACTCAGGCTGCGATCAAACTTGCCTGGGAAATCCGCAATCCGAAAGATGCAATTCGTTCGCGCCATCTCCGGGAAGATGGCACCCCACTTTATGCCAATCGGCTGCTGGCTGAACTTTCACCCTATTTGAATCAGCATGCGCATAACCCGGTCAACTGGTATCCGTGGGGCAATGAAGCATTTGCAGCCGCAGCAAATCGAGACCTGCCCGTTCTGGTCTCAATAGGCTACTCGGCCTGTCACTGGTGTCACGTGATGGAAGAGGAAAGCTATGACAACCTTGAAATTGCGACATTTTTGAACGAGCACTATGTTGCCGTTAAAGTGGACCGGGAAACCAGCCCGGATATTGACGAGTTATATCTGCTGGCGGTTCAAATCATGGGCGGTTACGGTGGTTGGCCACTGCATGTGTTCATTACAGCTGAAGGTAAGCCGTTCTTGGGAATGACCTATGTACCACCTGCAGAATTTGAAGCAGTATTAAAAGACGTGCACCAGGTCTGGATGGAAAAAAGGTCAGAGGTGGAAAACCTGGCGTCACTGATCACCGATGAGATTCAAGCCTTTGGACTTCGGTCAGGGGCAAACGTTGAATTGGGCAGGCAGCAGATCGAGCAGTTCATCGCCGAACTTGATGAGCAGGATCGAATGATTGATGAGTTTTCCCCGCCTACTTCGAGCTTTCCTTCGGAGACCGAACTTTTTCTGCTGCTGGATGCTGCGCTTCGATATGAAGACAAAACTGCGCTCAGGCTGGCTGAGAAACGGTTGACAGGAATGGCGCTTGGCGGTATCCGGGATCATATCGGGGGCGGTTTTCATCGTTATACGATTGACAATGAATGGCTGGTTCCTCACTTCGAGAAAATGCTGTACAACCAGGCTCACCTGGCACGGGCTTATCTCATCGCATACGGGCTAACCGGCAAAGCGCTCTATCGCCGGGTTGCCGAGCAAACGCTGGATTACGTATTGCGTGACATGCGAGATGCGAACGGCGCATTTTGGTCAGCGACTGATGCGGACAGTGAGGGCGAAGAGGGTCTGTATTTCATTTGGACTCCCGCAGAGATTGTTGAAGCTGTTGGCGCTGATGCTGAGTTTGTGATCGAACACTATGGGGTAACAGAAGCAGGCAACTTCGCAGGCGCAAATATTCTGCATCTTGCTGAAACGCCGGAAGCGCAGGCGCTCGCGCTTGGGACAGACGTCGCAGAATACCTGGCGAGATTAACCCCTGCTGTAGAAAAAATGCGTATGGTCCGTGAACGGCGCGAAAAACCGTATCTGGATGACAAGATCATCACTGCCTGGAACGCAATGATGATTACCACCTTGGCCAGGTCTGAGTCACTCCATCCCGACGGGCGTTACCTGAAAGCTGCCGTCAAGGCCGCCGAGTATCTTTGGAGCCGGCTATGGGACGCATCGAATACGCGACTTTATCGAATTCAGCGAAAAGGTCAATTGGGTGAGGTCGGTAAACTGAAAGACTACGCGTACTTTGCCGAGGCTTTGCTTACCTTGTATGACGAAACCGCTGAGGTCGAATGGCTCAATCGGGGTCAGACGCTGGTCAACGCGATGCTGACACAATTTTGGGATCGCGAACGGGGCGGGTTTTTCTCAGTTGGCGAAGATGAGGCCGAAGGGTTGATCGTGCGTCACAAGGATCGCTTTGACGAGGCACTTCCCTCTGGCAATTCTGTCGCGGCCAGATCGCTCGCAATGCTGTATCAGCGAACTGGCAAACGCATCTATGCGCGTACTTTTGAGTTGCTGTTCCAGGCTTTCGGCGGTGAAATTGCCCAGATTCCGACGAGCTACTCCTATGCGATGAATGCGCTTGAGGAGTTTCGCGGCGGTTCAGTCGGTCCGAGAGAGTATGCTGCTTCGGGCAATGCAAAGGTGGCGTTTGACGTCGTTGAGGAACTCGAAGGCCGCGTTCGTGCAACGGTCACGATTGACCTTGCAGATGGCTGGCACATTCAGTCTGACCAGCCGCTGGCCGAAAACCTGTTTGCAACCCGTCTGTCCAGTGCTTCTGAAAACTGGCCGATCACCCATGCAGCGTATCCGCCAGCCGAGGAAATTAACCTGTCATTTCAGGACAACCCTCTGTCGGTTTGGAGCGGCACGGTAGAAATTCCGGTCGAGTTTGACTCGCTGAGCAAGCCGGATTCGGTCATGCAGCTCGACGTTCGTTTGCAGGCATGTAATGACGAGGTATGTCTGCTGCCTGAAACGGTACGCCTGGAGATGCCACCTGGCAGACTCAGGGGCTGATTGAAACCAGACCGCCATCCATCAGAATATTCTGCCCGGTAATATAACTCGCGTGCGTACTGCAAAGGAAAGCGCAAAGTGCGCCAAATTCGTCTGGCGAACCGAAGCGTTTTGCGGGAATAATCTCCTTGCCTTTTTCGAGCAGCTCTTCGATGGACTGGTCAGATTTTTGCGCGGCAAAGGTCATGCTGGTTCGCAGTCGATCAGTATCGAATCGACCAGGCAATATTGCGTTGACGGTGACATTGTAGGACGCGACCTGTCGTGACGCGCCGGCGAAAAATCCGGTTAGCCCTGAGCGCGCGCCGTTGGAAAGATCCAGGTGCTGGATCGGCGCTTTTACTGATGATGAAGTAATGTTGATCACACGGCCAAAACGACGCTCAATCATGCCGTCGATGACACTTCGAAAAAGCTCGATCGGTGTGAGCATGTTGTTATTGAGTGCGGATTCCCAGTCGGTGAGATCCCAGCTTCGAAAATCACCAACCGGCGGCCCACCGGCATTGTTGACCAGGATATCAAGGTCGGGTGTTGCGCCGAGTGCTTTGTCACGCCCGGCTTTAGTGGTAATATCACAGCAGATACTGGAAACCTCGCCTGCGGCAAGTGATTCGATTTCTAATCGTGCAGCTTCGAGTGTGGCAGCGTCGCGTCCGTTCAGCCACACGTTCGCACCTTCTTGTGCAAGCGCCCGGGCACAGCCTTTGCCGAGACCTTTGCTTGATGCGCAGACTAATGCATTCTTGCCTTTGAGACCAAGTTCCATAGTAAGTTATCCCCCTGTATCTATATCTCAAATGAGACTCTAATTGGCGAGTCCTGAAAACAATCTTCGCGGTGCAGTTTGGATTGTCGGCGCCGCAGCAGTTGCGACCGTGATGAGTGCGGGAGTCCATGAGCTCGCCGGTGCCATACATTCGGCGCAAATTGTGTTTGTTCGCGGTGCGATCGGATCACTCATGATTCTCGCGGTTACTTTACCGCAAAACGACTTCACTTTCCGGACCGGGCGGCTGAAGTTGCATATTTTACGCGGCGTAATCGGTGTCGTCGCGATAAACTTCGGATTTTATTCACTCCAGATTTTGCCACTTGCCACGGTGACGGCACTCTTTTTTACGACACCGCTGTTTGTAACTGCGTTCAGCATCCCGTTGCTCAAGGAAAAACTGGGCATACGACGGATGAGTGCCTCGGTGGTTGGGTTTTTCGGCGCAGTTGTGGTGATCGGCTACCTGCCAGACCCGATAAGCATCAAGTGGCTCGCACCGATATTTGCCTCGGTGGCCTTTGCGCTTGTTCTGATATTGGGAAAGAAGCTGTCGACGACAGAAAGCCCGGGAACAATCGTCTTTTATTTTGCAGTGATTTTGGGAATTGGCAGTCTCCCACCGGCCATTGTCGTGTGGGAGACACCGGAATTCAAAGAGTGGCTGCTGCTGATACTGGTTGCAGCAATGTCATCGCTTAGAAACTATTTGGATGTACGCGGCTACGCCATCGGTGATGCACAGTTTGTTGCACCGTTTTTGTATACCAGAATCATTTTTATGGTAACTGCGGGCTACTTTATTTTTGACGAGATTCCCACCAAGTCAGCGCTTGGTGGCGCGACGGTGATCATTTTAAGTACGCTCTACATTCTCCATCGTGAGATGCGGGTGAGAACGCAGCAGGGGTAGCTGTGGAGGAAGGCTATTGACTTTCTTTTTTGGTAATCGCCTGGAGCGAAGCTTCGTCGGCAAAATGAAATGTAGTTGTCGGAAAAGCAATCTCAGCGCCGTGTTTGTCAATGATGCCCATTGTCTTGACCAGCACATCCTGCTTGACAGCCTGGTATTCGGCCCACGCGGTCGCCTTGGAGAAACAATAAATGAATATGTCGAGCGACGAGGCAGCAAAACGGTCGAAGTTCACCATGATTGAGTTGCTCTGATCAATCTCAGGATGGTTTTGCAGCATGTCGTTTATGTCGGAAACAATGCTCGCTAACTGCGCGGAGTCATCATAACGAATGCCGACATATTCGTAAATGCGCCGATTGCGTTGACGGGTATGGTTGCGCACCGAAATGCTGGCAAATGCGGCATTTGGCACATAGAGTCTGCGTGTGTCGAATCGTTCAATGACTGTTTGACGCCAGCCGATTTCCAGCACGGTACCTTCGATTTCCCGTTCCGGTGAGGTGATTGTTTCACCGACTTTGAAAGGTTTGTCCAGGAAGATCATTACCGCACCAAAGTAATTGGCAATCATTTCGCGAGCTGCGAAGCCGATTGCAATCCCGCCGACGCCACCGAATGCCAGAATGCCGGCGATATTGAGTCCCAGTGTCTGCATGGCAACCAGTATGCCCATAAAAATTACCGACGCGCGAATCAGCTTGCTGACAAACTCTACGGTAGTGCGGTCATACTGGGGATTTCCCGCGATCTGATCAGCAACAAATTTGCGTTCGTAAGTGGACGTCAATTTGGTCAGAAACCATGTCAGGGTCGCGATGACCGCAATGCTCCTAAGTGCGGGTACAGCGTCAAAAATTGGTGTTTCAAATTCTGAACGGATGATATCGATCGAAAAAGAAACGCCTGCGATCCAGATCAGTAAAGCAGCCGGTTGTCGGATCGCCTCAACAATTGATATGCTCCATACCTGATCCGTCGAGGCTATTTTTTTTGCAACAGTGCCGACAATATAGTGGCGAATCCGACTGGCAATCAGGGTTACCACCAGTACGATGAGTACCTGAACCCAGATATTCGAAACCAGAGAGACTAACTCCGAATAATACGCATTGTCACTCATATCTGAACCAACATTCGAGCGGGGTTAATCATTTTTCAGACAATCCTGATCAGGCAGTCAAGCAACGCGTCAGGCCGCTCTGACATGATCGTGTGGCCGGTTTTTTCAAGCACCACAGTTTGAGAATTCTCAATTTCGTCTGCCAGTGCTTTAGCCGCGCGCGCAGGCGTCAGCATATCGTGCTGGCCGAGAATAAGCATCGCTGGACATCTGACACTGCGAGCAGCTTTCATGCCGTCAACATAATTGTTGCAGGCCTTTAGATCATTATGCAGAACACCGACGCCGCCTCGCTCAAATAGCCGAATCAGGCCGCCAATCATCCACATGCCGGGGGTTTCATTGCCTCCGAAATGTGCGCCGGGGCTGTGTCCCCAGGCGGTAAGCATTTCAATTGCTTCGTGAACATTATTCTTCGCTGCATCAAGCAGCTCGTCGGTTACCGGCATGGGCACTGCAGTGCCAACCAGTGCCAGTGCACGTATCCGATCGGTGTATCTTGCGGCGCAATCCAGTGCCACCAACGAGCCCATGCTGTGTCCCACTAAGGCAGTATTGCGAATGTCTAACGCATCCAGCACCTCGATCAGCCAGTCAGCGTACCAGGAAATATCAGTGTGGCTTTCACCATCAGACAAACCGTGGCCTGGCAGATCTACCGCGAGCACATTGAATCCCCGTCGTGCGAAATGTCGCGCCGGTAAAGTCCATACCGTATGATCCAGTGAAGCACCGTGAACGAACAGCACAGTTTTGCGCTCAGGATCGATTTCGCGGCTGCCGGTGAACGCATAGGCAGCACTGCCATTGACTTGAATTTTCATATTCGTTTGTCGTGATTTTCGTAGCTGTGGTACGTCAGCGGGTTCGCTGGGATGCCTTAAGTCCCGCACCGAGGTCGGCAATCAGGTCGTCTGGATCTTCAAGTCCAATCGACAGGCGTACCAGGCCTTCTGAAATTCCGGCTGCCTCAAGGGCCTTGGCATCCATTCGGTGATGGGTCGTAGAGGCGGGGTGGATGACCAGGGATTTGGCATCGCCAACATTGGCAAGGTGGGAAAACAGCTTGAGTTTCGTGATCAGTTGATGGCCGGCCTGGCGGCCCCCTTTTACACCAAATGCAAAGACCGCGCCAGCGCCTTTTGGCAGCTGTTGTCTGGCGAGCTCATAATCGGGGTGATTGGCAAGTTCCGGATAACTAACCCAATCGACGGCTGGATGAGAATGCAGATATTCGACAATTTTGCGCGTGTTGGACACGTGTTTTTCCATTCTGAGCGGCAGTGTCTCGAGCCCCTGCAGCACGTAAAATGCGGTTGTCGGGCTCATACAGGCACCAAAGTCCCGGGCGCCTTCCTTGCGTGCTCGCGTGATGTACGCAGCCGGCCCGAACTCTTCGGCAAAGTTAAGCCCATGAAATCCGTCATAGGGTTCACTCAAGGTCGGAAACTTACCTGAATTGAGCCAGTCAAATTTCCCGCCATCAACCAGCAGCCCGCCGATAACCACGCCATGTCCGCTTAAAAACTTCGTCGCAGAGTGAAAAACTATATCTGCACCGAGGTCGAACGGTTTGCACAGGTAGGGCGTGGTAAAGGTTGAATCAATGAGCAGCGGTATCGCGTGTTCGTGGGCAATGTCAGCCACTTTCCCGACGTCGAGAATCTCGCAGCCTGGATTACCGACAACTTCCCCAAAGATCAGTTTCGTGTTCGGGCGAATGGCATTTCGGATGGCAGTTAAATCGCGCGGGTGTACAAATGTTGTCTCGACACCAAATCTCGGCATCGTGTAGCTCAGAAGATTGTGCGAACCGCCATAGATCGACTGTGAGGAAACAACGTGATCGCCAGCCGACAGTATGGTCGCAAGTGCGAGATGAAAAGCTGCCTGACCACTTGCTGTCGCGATTGCACCGACACCGCCTTCGAGGGCGCTGATGCGCTCTTCGAGGACTGCATTGGTGGGGTTGGACAGACGCGAATAAACATGCCCGGTCCGCTCAATATTGAATACCGCGGCAGCGTGTTCGGCGTCCTGAAAAACATACGAAGCAGTCTGGTAGATTGGCGTCGCGCGAGCCCGTGTTGCTGAGTCTGGATGCTGACCGGCATGCAGGGACAGCGTATCGAATTTCATGAATTTATCAGCCATGATTTGCTCGGGTGCGCGATGAATTTACGATAAGGTTGCGACGCTTGGACTTATTCAGACAGGAAATTAACTGCGGTGCAATAGTGTCGAATTTACAATGGCAAATATTTTACCAGACGAGCGCCAGTAAAAAATGTGGTGACATGGAACAGTTTGAAACGAATTAATTGAACTGAACAAAAAATTCATCCCGCACGTGACAATGACTGTTTTTTACTACTATGTCAGGAAATAGTGTCTACCGGGAGGGTTGTGCTGGATGCCAGAATCAAGCGATTGAAAACGACTCTTTCACTGTTTCATCGAGTTATGAAGTGATCACCTGTGCTGAGGCGGCATTATGAGTACGCATTCGAATCTCACGAACGAGCATCGAGGAAAATTCAACGAGAGTCCAATCGCTGATCATTAGCTTTTGATTGGACATAGCCTCAAGAATTTCTGAGACCGATTGGCTGATTTCCTCCTTGATGATGAGAGGTGCGAGGATGCTCGCATCGAAATAGTGCACGTTCCTGACTGCCTAAATTAATAGCCTTCGTCTCGCATCTGTCGAATTAATTTATTCGATGGGCGACTCAACTTAGGCACAGATGCTCGAAACTTCGCCAATTCCGTTAGATCCAATGGTTTTTTGGAGCCATGTACGGGGGATTGACGCGCCACGCTTTTACCGCGGCGAGTGATCGTTACTTCTTGATCTTCTTCAACCATATTTTCTTGCCCCCAATTAATTTGCAGCAAGTCTTATCCACTGCTGTAAATTCTCTCACGTATTCGATTCAGAAGAGTAAGATGTCAATATTATAAAATTGGTTCACTATCTTACTTTACACAAAAGAACCAGCTACGGTTTGGCGAGTGTCGCTGGGAATGAATTATGTGTCGCTCGAGACCATAAAATATATCAGTCGAAGTGATTTTCTTAAACGCCTTCAAGCAGCTCTCAAAGGTGTAGAGGAATTTTTTCAGCCAGTGGTTACTGAACGGGTTGGCTTGCGCTATATCGACCAACTAAGTGGTGATGCAGTAGACCGAATTTGTGAACTTGTGCAACCGAGTTTTTTTGGGAGTGCTGCAACCTGGGGTCATGCCATCTGATGCTCTTCTAAAATCTACGGTTCTTCTGATGACCCAGGCTCAGTGGCTGACAGAGGATGGATTGATTCAGGGGCGCTGGGGCATTGTGCCGGGCAACAGCACTCATGACCCAGCGGCATTAAATGCAATTGAACAACGTAGCTGGGTGTTGGACCTGGATATGTTTTCCTCTGGATCCCTACCGTTTGGATGCCAAGAACTGATTTCACTAACTGAAGCATTTTCAAAACGAATCTACGCGGTGTTTAGGGACATTACAACAGAAGAATTTTTGAAACATTACGGAGCGAGTCTATGAATTCGAATACTGCAAGGTTGATTGGCGATAGCAGCTCGTCAACCAATGGATTTATCCAAAGAAACACGGTTCTTCAAATGGAAAAAATTAAAGAACCAGTGTATATCGAATTGGTGTATAGCTCGTTCAGCGCGGGTCAGCTAACCGACGTTGAACAGGATATAGGCAATCAGAAAACTTCATCCTTCCTATCTGAAAGCACCAGTTACCGAAAATTCGATACTGCCAATGCGATTGTTGAGATCAAGTTCCGTTCCGGTCTTACGTGGGAATTGTTGAGTGAATTGTTCGATGTTTCCCGCCGCACAATTCATAACTGGGTTAACGGGATGTCTCCATCAGCCCAGCACGAAAAGAGTATCGGGTATGTATTGAACGCAATTAAACTTATTGATGAAGGCGATCCGAGCACCACTCGTAGTCGACTTTTTACAACAGTTGCGGGTGTTTCCATTTTCGATTTACTTTCTGATCAACGTTATGAGGATGTACTTTGTCAAGCATCTGGAGCGGGCTCTGGCGCTTTGGAACGTCGACAACAGATCAGTTCAGAGGAAGTTGGAATGCGTCAACCGCCACCGCCTGCTCTTCTGCTCAACGCGATTCAGGATCGCCCTGAAATTCCATCAACCAAATCTGGCGTCGTAAGCGTAGTAAGGGTGAAGAATAGGTAAATTCAATGATTGGACTCTCGGAGGAGCAGGCAGGAAAAATTGATGAAGTACTTCGCCATTGGCGGCAGGGAGAAATCTATTAAAGCTGAGTTTGAATTTCTGAGTCTCGCAGACCTTACGAA
>JAJDZL010000191.1 GCA_022824665.1 Gammaproteobacteria bacterium
TGAATATTCTCAGACGAAATTCCCAAAGGTAGCTGCCGAGCGTTGCAAGGGTTTTCCACACATCGCGCTGCCGGTCGGATTCTGATTGGGCAGAAATGAGTTGAAAGTCTTCCATTAATGAAACGTCTGCAACGGGTGTGGTATTTTGAAAATATCAGCTCGACTGACGGCGTAATGCAGGGTTTTTGTGAGTGCAGTTTGTGGTGGGCACGATATTACGCGATCCTGGTTGATAGCACTCTCTCGATATAGCCTCCAAATCGAATTTCTCAAGGGTGAAGTTGTCGGGAGATTTTATCAAGTGCAATTCGCCATCGGGTCGCGGCCGCGGCGTCAAGATGAGGCTAATGCAGACAGGCACGGTCCGGTCAAGTACGAGATTGTCCCAAAGTGCAGACGCTGATTGCGCATCTGCGTCAATCTTCGAATGCCGGCAGAAAATCCCAAGTGGCGGGTCACTGACTACGGGAGCTGTCGGCAAAGCTGATCAGCTATGCACGTTTTGGCGATGGCTTTTGCTTCTTTCTCCAATACCGGTAGCCGAGCAAAATTGCAAGAATCGCGGCGTAAATCACTGGTTCTGTAATATCGGCCTTGACTTGCAGATAAAAGTGGACGGCACCAAGAATCGAGATCGGATAGACAAGTTTATGAAGTTTGGCCCATCGTTTGGCGCCAAGCCATCGAACCATGCGATTGGTCGACGTCACAGCCAGTGGTATCAGCATGACAAACGCCAGGAATCCAAACAGGATGTAGTAGCGTTCAATGATGTCTTCGATGATGAGTTGAAAATTGAAAAACTTGTCAATGACGAGCCAAATCAGAAAATGCAGCAGAATGTAGAAAAATGAAAATACACCCAGCATTCTGCGCAGCAGTATCAGTTGATTGATACCGGTAATATAGCGAAGCGGCGTAATTGCGAGAGTGAGGAGCAGCAGCCGAATACCCCAAATTCCGGTATTGCGGGTTAAGTCTTCAATCGGATCGCCAAAAAAACTGCCAGTAACGAATCTGTATAGCAAAAGCGCGGAAAGACATGCTGGAATAGCACACAGAACAAAGACGAGTGGCTTGGCTCGTCTGATCCATTTGCTCCATTGCCGGGAAGTCGCTGCAGCCATACCTCTACGTGCAGTCAATATTTTGCGAATTCATTTCGGCTGAATTCGCAGGCCGGGTCTTGCGAAGTATGAACCGGTCAGAAATTGACAGTCAAGTCCAGGTCGCTGTATAAACTTGCAACCTGTTCTTCATAGCCGTTGAACATCAGCGTAGGTATACGCCCGAATAAGGTGCCGACGCGACGTTCAGATGCCTGGCTCCAGCGCGGGTGATCGACGTTGGGATTAACGTTGGCATAAAATCCATATTCCCGGGGAGCCTGTTCCTGCCAGGTATTCAATGGCTGTTCTTCGGTGAATCGAACCGAAACGATTGACTTGACACCCTTGAATCCGTATTTCCACGGAACGATGAGCCGAATTGGTGCGCCGTTCTGATTGGGCATATGCTCACCATAAAGTCCGACTGCAAATATGGCCAGCGGATTCATGGCTTCATCGATTCTAAGT
Organism: Gammaproteobacteria bacterium; assembly: GCA_022824665.1. GTDB lineage: Bacteria > Pseudomonadota > Gammaproteobacteria > Arenicellales > JAJDZL01 > JAJDZL01. Next base: position 1,578 of record JAJDZL010000191.1, read on the forward strand.
CCCTCGCGATATGGCCAATTCAGCACTGAGCCGAAAAGCCCGGGTTTTTGACCAACCATTTCTGTTGGTCTGACCAAAGTCAGCATTTCTATGTACTTTGCTTTCGAGGTTGGCTTGTGAACTTTCAGAAAGTCACCGAGCGAGAATCCCACCCAAGGCACCACCATTGACCAGGCCTCAACGCATCGATGCCGGTAAATTCTTTCTTCAGCAGGGAACTGTTTGAGAATATCTTCGATATCCCAGTCCTTGGGTGCTTCACATTCACCGGAGACTGACAGGCTCCAGGGCCGCGTGGTCAGCATATAGGCAAACTTTGCAGGGCTGCGCTTATCGGTGCCAAATTCATAGAAGTTGTTGTATGTCGTAACGTCTTCGTACGACGTCAGCTCGTCATCTTTGGTCGAGTAGGGCGATTCAATGAGATTTTCAAATTTCGTTCCCATTGCGAGCGCATCTTTGGATCCCAGCGATAGCCACGGTAAAGATCCGCCGATTGCGAGTGCCGCGGAGGACTTCATAAACTTACGACGATTCAGATAAACATCCTGAGGTGTTATCTGGCTTGAAGGAATATCAGGTTTTTGTTTAATTAGCAACGTCTACTTACCTCAGTGTTAGATATTTTTGTTATTCTGCTGATATAGACAACAAAATCTTAAAGAAGTTCAAATGCTGCCGCAATTCCCTGTCCGCCACCGATACACATGGACACAATCGCATATTTGCCACCACTTCGCTTGAGCTCATGAAGTGCCTTGACGGTCAGTATGCAGCCGGTTGCACCGATGGGGTGGCCGAGAGAAATTCCACTGCCATTTGGATTGGTCCTGTCTGCGGGCAGGTCCAGATCTTTCATGACGGCCAGCGCTTGAGCAGCGAACGCTTCATTGAGTTCAATCACATCGACATCAGCCAGGTTGAGCCCGGTCCGATTCAGCAGCTTGCGAATTGCCGGTACCGGACCTATGCCCATGTATTCTGGCTCTACGCCGGAGTGGGTGTAGTCCATTAGACGGGCCATCGGGTGATAACCCGCTTTTTCTGCGGCACTGGCTTCCATCATCACGATTGCAGCAGCAGCGTCATTGATGCCGGATGCATTGCCGGCGGTTACAGTACCATCTCCCTTGAATACCGTTCGCATTTTGGCCAGCGATTCCACTGTGCAATCCGCGCGTACGTGTTCGTCCGTCATGAATACCGTCGTTCCTCTGCGAGATTTGATTTCAACCGGGATCATCTGTTCGCTGAACCTGCCTTCATCCGCGGCACGTGCGGCGCGTTGGTGGCTTTCAACGGCAAGCGCATCCTGTTCATCTCGGTCTATGCCCCATTTCTCCGCGACATTTTCAGCGGTTATTCCCATGTGACAACCTTCAAAAGGATCGCTTAAAGCACCCACCATAATGTCGACAAATTCCGCATTGCCCATACGTTGACCCCAACGCATTCCGGTTGCCCAGTAAGGTGCACCGCTCATTGATTCTGCGCCACCGGCAATAACCGTGTCTGCATCACCCAACTGAACAATTTGCGCGGCGTTGACAATCGCCTGCAGGCCGCTTCCACACAACCGATTGACAGTCAGCGCCGGCGTTTCGATCGGTAAACCGCCTTTCAGTGCGGCATACCTTGAAATGTACATATCCCGCTTATCCGAGTGCAGCACATTGCCAATCACACAGTGTCCGACTGAGGCTGGATCGATGCCGGTTTTGTCCAGTACACCTTTAACCGCGATGGCGCCAAGTTCACATGCGCTCTTTGATTTTAAAGACCCGCCATAGTCTCCAATAGCTGTTCTTACACCGTCTAAGACGACTACTTCATTGCCTAACAATTTTGGTTTCTCCGAAGTTGTTTGTCCTGCTGTTCATGCAGGAACTCAAGTTAATCAAGAAAGGATTTTTCGAACATGAGATAGTTTGTGGGTGTCATCCCCACCGAGTGATATGTTGAAATCGCACCTGAATTCGACTTATCGACATACAGACGTATGCCACAAACGTTTTTCTTCTTGGTTGCGAGATCTACGACAAATTCATACAGTTTTCTGAATACGCCGGTACCGCGCTGGTTCGGATCAACATAAACACTTTGCAGCCACCATTGTACACCGTTGCGCCAGTCGCTCCACTCATAAGTGACCATCAGGCAGCCAACAATATGCTGGTTCTTTTGTGCGACAACATAAAAGCCGTTTTTGAAATCTTGCATGCCATTTTTGACACCCTCGAATACGACATCGGGGTCGAGTACATAATCTTCAGTTTCAAGCGCAATCCTGCGCGTAAAATCAGCAATTGTTTGAATATCCGATGACACGCCAAAGCGTATTTCAATTTGACTGCTGCTACCAGTTGACATAAATAACCTCACAATATTTGTTAGTTTCTCCGACCCATGGTTTACGGGAACCGGATTTGCAACATTTTAAGTAAACAGGAATCTTCGCGAACCGGTTTCAAGTGAATCGAGATGGGTAAAGTCGGGCTTTCGACAATCGACAGAACAGGCAGACAAAAACAAATCATAATTGTCGTGCACCGTCATCGGGTCTGCATTCAAATGGGTCCAGGACTGTCAAAGTATCAGATTGATAAGTCTCGATAGGAATCTGATACAAAGATATTAACTACACGGAAAGTAATCATTGTTCTTTAATTTTATAACGCTGGAATGAGGCATTTGAATTGAATCGTGACGATAAGATAAGCGCATCGAGTTTGCCTTGTGATGCCGAAAGGCGTACCTAGGTTAGTGATTAAGGAGCAATCTCCCTGAGCTTTCCTGGCGGCAGCATTTTTTGACCTCGCGAAACGTGATCCTTGCAAACAGAATGAACCAGCCAAACCCTGAGAAAAACCTGCGCACTGCTGAATTTGTGACGCTAATTGCACTCCTGATGTCGCTGGTCGCGCTTTCTGTTGATGCGATGCTGCCGGCACTTCCCACGATTGGTGAGGCGTTGCAGGTGAGGCATGCAAATGACGCGCAATATGTCATTACATCGCTCTTTATCGGCCTTGGAATCGGCCAGTTGATTTTCGGTCCGCTATCTGACAATATAGGCCGCAAACGTGCTATTTACTATGGTTTAGCGGTCTTTATGGCTGGTTGCCTGATCAGTACGTTTGCCACGTCCTTCGAGATGATGATCATCGGGCGGGTACTGCAGGGAATCGGTGCCTCCAGTCCGCGAATTGTGACCATGGCACTGATACGGGACCAATACAGTGGCAAGCAAATGGCCAGGATCGTGTCGTTCGTAATGGCGGTATTTATTCTCGTGCCCGCACTCGCCCCCTTACTCGGGCAAATTATTTTGTGGCTGGGCGGTTGGCGGCAGATTTTCGCCACATTTTTTACATTTGCTACGATTTTATTCGTTTGGTTTCTGGTGCGCCAGCCAGAAACGCTTCATCCCGATCATCGGAGCTCTCTTTCTCCGACTGTTATTGGAAAGTCCGCTGCTGCTGTCATTCAAATCCGTTCGACCATTGGCTACACGCTTGCGAGCGGGCTGATATTTGCCCCCTTTGTCGGATACTTGAGCTCCGCACAGCAAATATTTCAGGAGGCATATACGACTGGCGGTCTTTTTCCGATTTATTTCGGAGTGCTTGCGCTTGCCATCGGCTTCGGGTCGCTAACGAACGATAAGTTGCTGCGCCGCTATGCAATGCACCAGATCGCCAATTCAGCTGCGGTTGCAACGACAATAACGTCATTTATCGCACTTGCTGGATTGATTGTGTTTGATGGTCTGCCGCCATTTTGGCTGTTTATGATTTACATGTTGGCGGTGTTTGTTTTTATGGGTGCTGTATTTGGAAATCTTAATGCACTCGCAATGGAACCGCTTGGACACATTGCAGGTGTGGGAGCAGCCTTGATTTCTGCAATTGCGACATTTGTGTCTGTGTCACTGGGAACGGTTGTAGGACAGGCATTTGATGGGACTGTTTATTTTCTCGTCGGAAGTTTTGCCATGTTTGGACTGTTCACAATGGCCGCCATGCGTTGGGCCGTTCGATAGACTCAGTCAGAAAATCCTCGATTTCAATCAAGCAATCAGACAAAATAGACCGACAATGAAAACCCGACACGATGAACAACGCTCTGGCAGAGTGATTTATTGCAGGCACCAGCCAAAAAAGGTCTAAATCACGAATTTATTTGCTCTAATTCGCAATCAATTGCGTCATGACTCAATGGAAATTATCAACTCCGGATTAAGCTGATCAAGCAGTTCGCAGCTTTCTGGTCCGAAATGGCGGACAAAGTGGTGACCTGTCCGAATTCGTGAATGATGCTGGCCGCCATTGCCTTGTTGAACTGACTGTTGCAAAAATCAAAGAGAGAAACCTCCGCTATGATCAGAATCAAATTCTTTGAATAATTGATCAGGAGATAGACGCTGGTCGTGCAGGTAGTTCTTGATACAAATCTCCTTCATTAGCGTATTAATCACTAAGGAAAGTCCACTTATAATTTTCCGCACAATTCGATCATTCGATTGCAATCA
>JAJDZL010000136.1 GCA_022824665.1 Gammaproteobacteria bacterium
CCCAAAAATCCATCCAGTCTTTCGGATTAAGTCCATTCCGGGACCCCATGTGGGCCATATTGTCGGCACTGACATTCGCAAGTTTAAAGGTTTCAGTCGGGCCCGACGCGTTGGTAATTTCGATGCCTGCCCAGTCGACCGCAGCGTCCAGATGGCAGTCAACATGCAGATAACCCATTTTTCCGTTAGGATTGTGTCGCGCAAGGTGCTGCGACAAGGCACGGGCGCCAGGAATCGGTACTGAATGGTCACCGCCGACCAGAATTACCTTGGCACCGCCTTCCAAACACTCGTTGACATAATCGCAAATGTACTGCTGAGACAACGCGTTGTTGCCGGGGACGATCGGCACGTCACCGCAATCGACCACATTGAAAAACGTCATAAGATCGACGTCATACTCAAACATATAGGGAAAATATTGCGATGATGCCTCGCGAATTCCGTGTGGACCACTCGATGTACCGGTTCGTACAATTGTCCCGAGGTCCCAGGGCGCGCCCAAAAAACAAATTTTTGCACCTGCTGCGCGGACTTTGTCCCGCTCTGGCGGGCAGTATGGTGCGCCCATGAATGTCAGTATCCCTTCGGCTTTAAAAACACCATTGTGCTTCGTCGGGGACCTGGTATGTGCATCAGGCTCTGTCTCCTGATGCGGTCCCTGGTGCTGATGCGGGACGAAAGACCATGGATTTTCGTTTCTTGTCGTCACTTATCGCTCCAATTTTGCATTAAGGGGTTGCACTACCGGCAACCTCACCGGTTCTGTCGCCGGCATTTTGAATTTGACGAAATTCACTCTCAGACAGCTCAATTGAAACCAGCTGCAGCTCCTTGCCGGTAACAACCCTGGGCGTTGGCATGCCACAATCGACACACCTGAAGCTGTAGCGCCCTGAGGGTTGCTTGACTTCATCGCAATGGCTGCAAAAGACGGTCAATGGTACTTCTTCGATTGCGAGCAGAGCGCCTTCACAGGCTGTACCTTGACAAACCGCGCCAAAGCAAAAGTGAAGTGCACGAGTCATCGCTGACATTTCGCCCAATCTCAGGTTGATCCTGTTGACTCGAGTCGCATTGTGTTCAAGCGCATACTCCTCGACCATGTCGACCAAACTGCGGGCTAATGCCAATTCATGCATTGATTGGGGCCTCTCGAAGAGTGGGCTCGGGTGAAGATTCGCGTACCAATGGGTTGAGTCTTTGTAGCAGCCACTCGTTCCATGTATCGATTCCCTCGCCTGATTCCGCGGAGAGCTGAATGACCTCAAGGCTTGGGTTTACGCGCTTTGCGTACTCAATAGCCTGACTGACATCAAACTTAAGGTATGGCAGCAGATCTATCTTGCTCACCACCATCAGGTCTGCGGCAGCGAACATATCCGGGTATTTGATCGGCTTGTCTTCGCCTTCGGTGACTGACAAAATAACAGCTTTATAGGATTCACCCAAATCAAATGCCGAAGGACAAACCAGGTTACCCACATTTTCGATCAGCAGCAAGCCGCTTTCTTCGAAATGAAATTCCTCCAGCGCATGAGCAACCATGTGGGCATCGAGATGACAGCCTTTGCCGGTGTTGATCTGAACTGCGTCGACACCCGTTGATCGTATCCGCTCGGCATCATTGGCCGTTTGCTGATCGCCTTCGATGACGAAAATTGGGGTGGTTTCCTTCAGCTCTTCAATGGTCTTGACGAGCAGAGTTGTTTTGCCGGCACCGGGACTGGACAATAGATTGACGGTCAGCAGGTTGTTTTTCTGAAAGTAGGTTCTGTTGAGATCTGCGAAAGACTGGTTTTTATCGAGGATGTTTTTTTCTATTGTGATTAAGCGGTCCTGACTGAAGCCGGCGACTGAAACCCCTGCTTCATTCGCGCCAAAGTGCAGGTGATCCTCGACAGGTCCATGATGATGGCTGTCGTGATGATGGTTGTGATCGTGATCGTGGTTGTGTTTATGGTCAGATTCACATCCGCATACGGTACACACTATCGATACTCTCCTTTATCGTTTGCCGACATTCCTGAAGTAAATAGTTTAACGCAATTCATCGTATGCAAGTTATTTGATTTACGTGATTATTGATATTCCGAGCATATGAAGACAAGATGTCTGCGGCTGACGACAAGAGTTAAATGGCAAGCAGCAATTGTTAGCGCACGTTTTGAATTGTTCGATGAGAACAAATGTGTGTCTCAACCTTCCGTAAGCGCGCAGTAATTGTTTCTTATTTCCGCCTTAAACTGCTCTGACAATTCTTCCCAGACCAGTAAGTCGACTCTGAAAGGCAAGTCGCTCTCTTCCAATTCTTCTTGCAACGCGCCCACGTGAAGTCGTTGAGATTGATTTGCAAATGCCACCAAATCGAGATCGGACTTAGAATTTGATGTCCATTTTGTGCGTGAACCAAATGCCCAAACAGTGGTATTTGGAAGGTGCTGGGCAATTAAGGCCACGATAACCTTTCTGTGCTCAGCAGTTAAATCAATTCTGCGGTCTATTTCCATAACTCACCGGTCATGGTCTTATACAGAGCTATGGCATCACCAACGAAGTCAGGAACAAGCTCCAGACATGCTTTCGCTTTTTCGCCATCATAATCGTGCGACGTATTGATTCTGGCTTGTGTATATTCAAACCACTGTTCTACCGATGACGCTAACAAATCATTTTCGTTTGCGAGTCGAAAGATTGGTTTTGGGCTATTCGGCGGATTTACAAGCCCCAATTCTTCGATGAGATACCTTCGCAACACTTTCCACAATGTGTCATAACATGTTTCGAATCTTTGAACAACAGATTCAATAACCGCTTCCTTTAAATTCGTTGGAAGTTCTTCATCCAAATGTTGATAGTACAAATTCTGCTCTTGCAAGCGCTTCAAAGACTTTTCGAATTTTTCGTATCCAATCATAACTCGAAATAATTCCTACGGATGTTCTATTGAAGTAAGGGTCCGGGCCAATTTAAATGTCAGAAATATCTTGTCAACATACTTCAAAGAAAGCAAGCACTTTGAGATCTGATTCGATTTGCTGATCGAAGTCTGCACCATCAACTCACTGACTGATCGCTTCATCGTTCGTTCGAAAGGTTCTGCGTATCGTTTGGCAACTGCCATTCAAAGATAACTGCCGGACTCGATAGTGAATTGCAAACCAAACAATAAAGTTCATTATTTTTTGGTTTATCTTTTGGCGGATTCTTCGCGAAACATCCCTGCTTGAAATGATTTACGTTCGCTAGGCGTAACGCTTTTCTTCAACCTCAAATGCTTCGACTTGCGCGATCTGATTAAGTTTATCGTTAACTCCAATATCAATGAAAGAGCATATTTGCTTCATTTCCAGCATTATTCGCTGCTTTTCGTTAAGCGCAACCTCGTCGGTGACAAGACCACTTCTTGCTTTCTCCCACAGATGTCGATACTGCTCTTCCAAATTCGATAGTTGGGGATTGGCAATGTTCAGTTGAGCCGTATGCTTCGACGGGTTAATCAGAAAATCAACAATAGACAGCACGATAATGAACGCGAAAAGAATTGGAATCGCACTCATTGGAACTAAACCAAATAGTGCGGCAGCTATCCCACAGCCAACAGTTACGAATAACCAGCGAATTACGTTTTTTTGCTTATTGCATCGTTGTTCAAGCAAGCTGAAGTAACGCGTGGCCCTCGCTACTTCAAGAAGCCCGTCCCAAATATCACGATAAACTGAATCTGACAGCACGTTTTTGTTAACCGATCCTGACGCTGTTGAGAAAAATTATAGTTCCGGTCTTCATCGGCAAAACAAACTGTGTAGTCTCTGACCCGACTGACCGCTCAGTTGATATGTCAATTGATTCAGTTAACGGCAAACCCTACCTCAAACCGGGTCCCGTCTGAGCGGCTGCGCCATACAATGCACCCCACCGCCTGCATCAGTGAACATCGACATGTCTGGATCAAATACTTCGAATCCCATTGCGCGCAGCTTGTCATTCAAATCTGTCGCCGCTGCAGTTGAAACCACCCGATCATTACCCAGCGCGACGACATTGCAGGCAAGTCCCATTGTGTCGCGGAAACTTACCGGAATCATCTCGATATTCTTAGCTCTAAGCCAGGCCAAAACATCATTCGGAGTTGTGTCAAGACAGACCGCGGCGCACTTCTCAGCGACCATGCAAACCATTAAATCAATGTGTACGTAAAACTCATCAATCGGTGCATACTTGACCTCCCAGCCCTCATTCAACATCCAGTTGCCAACCTGCATTGCAGAGCGTTCCTCACTTCGGTGGTCCGTGTAGCCGATGAGCACTGCGCCTGGTTCAATGATGTTGAAATCGCCGCCTTCAAAATTCCCCGCGCTCACGAGGTCGTAAATCGGAATGCCCATCGAAAGATAGAACCTCAACACTTCAGCATACTCTCCCCTGCGACGAGGATTCGCCAACTGGCAGACGACTGCACCAAATGGGGTCATGAAGTTCGAGTCGCGCGAGAAAACCTGATACGGCGTGTGTTCATCAGTACGCAGCATATGAACCCTGACACCGGCTGAGGTGTAGGCGTCGACCAATTCTGCATGCTGGCGCATCGCCATTTGATGATCAAACTTCAATCCATCGCGATCTGATGCGCGGCAAATCGAACTGTATTGAAGGTTTTCCGGACCCATCCAGTTAAAGCACTCGGCTGAACCCAACAACACATCGCGCAGCACACCATATTCAGAATTAACGCCCCAGTCCTGCAGCTCAGGCGTAGAACCATCTTCCCGCCGCACTCTCAGAGAATCAGTGTAGTTCTGAGAATAATCTGCTCCAGCGTTCAAGAAATCTTTTTTCACGGCAACCTCCGCACCTATCGTTATTGGCCAGTTATATGCTTTTTTCCGACCGTTCAAGAGTTGATTGGAAGAAAATACCAACTGTCAGGCTCATAACCTGAAGGTCGCAGGTTCAAATCCTGCCCCCGCTACCACCGAGACCGACATTCCCGATCTGGGAACGTCGGTCGCTCCCTTCGCCCTGCCGCTCCCGGCCCATTCGAGAATGGTGCCGAGGTCGCCATGGAGCGCGGCGTGCAACTCGCCGCGCTTCGAGTCGGGTGTCAACACGTTGCGCTCGATCAGGCCCCGGATGGCCTCCGCCGCCTCGTCGCGGTCGCGCGGGTCGGCCAGCGCCTCGGTAAGCCGCTCGACCTTGCGGCGGTAGATGCCGGCGATGTTGGGGTGGATGTCCGGCGGATCGACCGGAGCGGCTGACTGCCGTTGGGCGATCTCGTCCTGGCGGGCCTCCAGCTCGCGGATACGGGCGGACATGCCCCGCACATAGCCGCCCTCATCGATGGCGTCGAGCATCGACGCGATCTTCTTCTCGATCCCGGGCAGCTCCTTGCGGTCCGTCGCGCCCGATGCGCGGCGCTCGCGGTTGAGCCGGTTGGTCTCCTCCGCATACGCCCGCATCGCCTCGGCGGCAGCCTCGGGTTCCATCAGCTTGTCCCTGGCCGCACATCGAGTAAGGGCCGCCGCACGCGCCGCATTCGAGCAGCCCGGAGAGCAGGTAGCGGGGCCGGTGGGTGCTGTTGAGGCGGTTGGCATGGGCCGCGCGCGTCGCCGCGAGGGAGGTCGCGTATTTCTCGGAGATTTCTCCCTGCCGGGCCTTCGCCGCCTGTCACAACTCGTCGTCCACGATACGCAGTTCGTGGACCTCGGCGACGATCCATTCCTCGGGCGAGTTGACGCGCGCGACCCGCTTGCCGGTTTCCGGGCGCTTCATGAAGCGCTGCCGGTTCCAGATCAGCCGGCCGATATAGAGTTCGTTGTTGAGCAGCCTCGTGATTTCGAACAGCTGCTGAAATTCAGGCCGACTACGCCACCTGACTTTCGCACCGTGACCGGTGATGAGACTGACGCGC
>JAJDZL010000013.1 GCA_022824665.1 Gammaproteobacteria bacterium
CATTCAAATCGAGGAAGGTGACAACCCCTCACCCTTTGACCAGCAGTCGCGCATCGAGCGCGTCTCCTAGCGGAACTCAATTCCCCCCTGTATTCGCGGACGGATTTGATTGCTCAGCGCATTTCCAAATACTGATGAGAGTACCGCTTAGGGTTGCCGCTTCAAACCGGTTCCGATATGGACTGTCGCAACGACTTTCGGCGATTTTCAAGCGGCACCACCAGGATCGCGGTTAGCGGCGGGACAATAAAAAGCGTCAGCAGGGCTGACATCGACAGCCCGCCAACAACCACCGAGCCGAGCCCGCGGTAAAGCTCAGAACCGGCGCCGGGAAAAAGCACCAGCGGCAGCATACCACAGACGCTGGTCAGCGTCGACATGAAAATTGGACGAATTCTGTTGCGGGTCGCAGCCAAGATCGCGGAAATATTATCGAGATTATCCTGTCGTAAATGGTAAATCGACTGGTGAACCAGCAAAATTGCATTGTTTACCACGATACCGACAAGGATCACAAAGCCAAGCAGGGTCAGCATGTCAAGGGGCTGGTGTACCCAGATATTCAGTACTGCAAGCCCGGCCACGCCGCCAGCCGCGGCGACCGGAACCGCAAGCATAATAATCAGCGGATAAACAAAGCTCTCAAACAAAATGGCCATGACAAGATAAACAATAATCAGGGCAACCAGCAGCTGCATGATCATTGCATTCCAGGTCGTTCTGAGTGAATCTGCAGTGCCGGACAGGTTAAATGTAACGCTTGGCGGGATGCCCTCGGTCTTCAGTGGAGCAATCACTTCGGACTCAATCAAATCGATGGCATCTTCCATCGTCAGACTCGCTGCTGGCCGCACCTCAAGCGTAATGGTCCGCAGACGCTCGCGATGTCGAATTGCAGTGGGACCTGCGGTAATTTCCACACTCGCAATTGAATCGACCGGCACAATCCTTCCCGTTGGTGTGACCACCGGCAGATTCTGAATTCCCTGCGTTTCTTTGATCGTGTTGTTCGGGCCAATCAGCGTGATGTCAGTCGCTCTGCCTTCAAACATGGTTTCATCGACGCGCAATCCATCATTGAATACATCAACTGCAAGGCTCAATTCCCGTGCCGACAGCCCGTTATCGGCGAGCCGCAGTCGGTCTGGGATGATGCGAACTTCCGGCATGCCAAGCTCAAGACCGGGATTGGGACGAAACTGGTGCCCTTCCGAGCGCGGCAGCAGCGTCAGTATCTTTTGCGCCGAGCGGCCGGCCACCAGTAGAATCTCCTCCAGCGTTGCACCGGATATATCCAGTTCTATCTTGCGACCGCCGCCAATGCCGCGGCCAAAAATCGACGGCTGGCTGATAAATCCGAACGTGCCCGGTTCGCTGAAAACCGGACTTTGCAATACTGGAATCAGTTCGGAAACCCGCGTCGAATCATTGGATATGGCACCGACAAACATCATTGAACGCGTCGAGACGAAGAAAAAACGGGCAATCTTGGGAGGTTCGTTCGGGTCAGCCGCGCCGTCCGGGTCTGCTGCCCAGTGGGGGCGCACTGCATCTTCGATATTGCCGGCTATTTCAGACATGGTGCCCAGGTTGTAGCCGGGCGGCGGCACAATCATGCCGAACAGCAAATTATTGTTGCCCTCGGGCAAATATTCCAGGGAAGGCAAAAAATGAGTTGCCAGCACCAAGGCGGTTGCAGTAACCAGCGCAACCCAGGAAAAAGCGATCGTTTTACGGCCAATCAGCCGGCCAATCAGCCAAAGCGTGAATTGGACAAATTTAGCCGCGAAGTCATCAACAACCGGAATACGCATGCGAACGATGCTTCTGTCGTCATCGAATACCGCGCCGAGCAGTTTGCGCGATAGTGCCGGAATCACTGTAACGGAGACCAGCAAAGAAAGCAGCACTGCCACTGATATCGCAACTGCGATGTCGCGAAACAGCTGCCCGACCTCCAGTTCTGAAACCAGCACCGGAATGAACACCATCACGGTCGTCAGGGCAGACACCAGCACTGCGCCCCAAACCTGTTGCGCACCCTTGATCGCGGCATTGCGGCCTGATTGGCCGGATTCACGCATCCTGAAAATATTCTCCAGGATTACAATCGCGGCATCGACCACCATGCCAATAGCAAACGCCAGACCAGCCAGCGAGATGACATTGATTGAGCGCCCGAGTGCAGCCATCGCAACAAACGCACCGATGATGGAAACCGGTATCGCAATGGAAATTGTCAAAGTCGCGCGCAGCGAACGCAAAAACAGCAGCATCACCAGTGCGGCCAGCACACCGCCAACCCAGATGTTTTGCTGAACCAGGTCAATGGAAGAGTTGATATACACGGTTTCATCGTAGACCTGTCGCAATTCAAGTCCGGTGTCGGGCATCACTGTCCGATTCAGTTCAGCCACCGTCTCGCGGATCCCCGCCATCGTTTCAATCACGTTGGCACCGACCTCGCGGGTGGCGTTAAACGGTATTGATGGCTGTCCCAGCACCCGAATTATTGCAGTCGGATCCTTGTGCGCCAGTTTGACCGTTGCAATATCACCGAGTTTAATCCGCCCGCTCAGTCCGGTAGCACTGTCCGCCATCGAACGCACGATAATTTCCTCAGCTGCCTCAACGGATTTCAATTCTCCTTCTGAACGGACAATGTAGCGACGTTTGCCTTCTTCAACATCCCCGACCGACACCGACACATTGGCTTTTCGCAGTGAGTCCAGTATTTCTCCCACTGTAAGCTGATAGCGCGCCAACTCTTCGGGATGAACAACGATTTGTATTTCCGGTTCACTGCCGCCGAAAACCGACACTTCGCCAACGCCGGCAACCCGCGAAATACGCTCCTTGATCACCTCATCAACGAAACGCCCATAGTGATGAATTGGTGTGGTATTACCTGGCTTGCGCACCAGGTTAAACCACGCAATCGCCTTGTCTTCGCTGCCTGCAGTGCTAAGCTGTGGCGAACTCGCCTCCTCAGGATAGCCTGAAACCCGGTCAAGTCGGTTGGACACCAGCAGCATTGCTTTATCCATATTGGTTCCAACATCAAACTCCAGGGTGATTCTGGCGCGACCCGACTGTGCGTTGGCGGTAATCTTGTGCAGATTTTCAAGCCCGGCAAACTCCTGCTCCTGAGGGTTGACCAATTCGCGCTCCACTTCTGCCGGCGCCGCGCCGGGCCAAAGCGTGGTAATCGTGATGACCGGACGATTGACGTCCGGGACGAGCTGAATTGGAATGGTACGCAATGCCACAATCCCGAACAGCACGACCATCAACACCAGGGCGACCACCGCGACCGGCCGGTCAACCGCGGCTGATATCAGATTTTTAGAACCGCTTTGCAATTCAGTCACACCTTGGATCAATGATTTTCTCAAATGCCGGGCAAGCGATAATGAGCATCACTCATGTACGCCCGGCCCGCATATTGTCAGCAATCAGACACAGTATTTCGAACATGATCGAGTTGGCCACCAGTGAAGTCATCTGATTCGGGCTGTCTTTGGTTGGCATCAAGCATACCACATCGCCACCAATCACATTTTTTCCCTGTATGCAGCGAATGAGTTCCATGACCTGGTTGATGCGGAATCCTTCAATGCCTGCCTCAATGTTGGCAACGCCAGGCGCCACCGTCGGGTCAAGGCAATCAAGATCAAATGTAACGTACACCGGTCTGTCACCGAGCCGGTCGTTGATGATCTTCTTGCAGGCGTCGGCACCGAGCTCGTCATACCGCTCAATCGTAATCACCTCGTAGCCGAGATCGTAGCTCGGTTCCAGCCAGTCCAGGGTGCGCACATTGCCACGAATTCCGACCTGAACCGAATGATGCGGGTCAACGTGACCGTCTCGCACCAGATAACTCGCCCAATGTGCGGCCGATTTGACTGCCCCCAGGAAATGATCTAGATTGTGATAGGCGTCAGTGTGCGCATCAAAGTGAAGCAGCACGGCTTTCTCACCTTTGGTCAGTCGCGCATCTTGACCGGCAATGGCCTGCAAAATACCGCCGGTAATGGCATGGTCACCACCAATCGAAACAGGCCGCGTGCCAGCCGCGTCAAGCCGGGCAAAAAACTCTCTGATGTCTTCTATGCTGCGCTCATTATTGTTGCCTTCTGGCAGCGGCACATCGCCCAAATCTGCGATTCGAAACTCTTTCCACGGATCAAGATGAAACTGCTTGTGGCAGCGCCTGCCGAGGGCAGAAATATTTCGTACCGCGCGCGGCCCCATGTGCTGATCGCGCTCAGTCGTACCATTACCCGTTGAATGCGGAACACCAACCAGCGCGATGTCGCATTCATCCGGCTGTTCGGCAATTGGACAGCGAAAGAATGTCGGAATTCCCCACCAGTAAAGTCCCTCAACCATCGACTCGTGCCTTCTCATGTAATTTCTCCTAACATCAAGTTCAAAATTTCAGCTTGAATTCGTATCAATAATGTCCAGGGGTCGCTTGGTGCTCAAAATTCCGCTGGAATTCGCTCAATTTGAGAATTCCCTTTGCTGAGAGCCAACTCCTCGCGTCGTTTACGTGCGTTCTCCTGTTTCGTCATTGCGCTCGCCGAACGATCAGCAAACACTTATATGTGACAGTAAAGAACCGTTAGTGTTGTCCGCGTTTTTTTGAATTTATGCGAAATAAAAAAAGTAAAAGAAACGAGTTAGGATTTTCGAGTTTATGAATAAGTTTCAAACTGAGCAGGATGCAATGGAATATATCGAATCTCTGCGCTGGGAGAACGATCGTACTTGCCCCAGATGTGGATCAGAACAGACGAGTCCTGCCAGTCATAAAAAGATGCCATACAGATGTAAACCTTGCAGAAAGTATTTTAGCGTTAAAACCGGTACTGTAATGGAAAGTAGCAATCTCAAATACAAACAGTGGCTAATGGCAATTTACGAGTTGTCCACGTCTCTGAAGGGAGTTTCCAGTACTAAACTTGGTAATGATCTTGGAATAAATCAGCTAGCTGCATGGTTCGTGGGTCATCGAATTAGGTCTGCCTGGGCAAATAATGCGTCACACCTTTTTGGCTGTGAAGTGGAAGTCGATGAAACTTATATCGGTGGCAAGGAAAAGAACAAGCACAAAGACAAGAAACTCAATGCTGAGCGTGGTGCTGTGGGTAAGACAGCAGTCGTTGGAATCAAAGAACGTGGCAGCAAGAAAATCAAGTCATTCAAGGTATCGAATGCCAAGGCAATAACACTGCACCAAATCGTTTGTGAATCGGTTGCTGAGGGTTTGACAGTTTATACCGATGATGCTACTGCATATGAAGGACTTGAGAAAAAAGGATATACACACAAAACAGTCAAGCACAGTATGGGTGAATATGTGAAAGGAAAAGCCCACACAAATGGTGCAGAATCATTTTGGAGTTGCTTGAAAGTAAGCATTTCCCCAAGCCGTGATGTCCATCACGCGTCAATTGAATCCACTGTGATTATCTGCCAGAACTGATTGGAGTTGTACCGGATTGTTCCGGGCAGGCCAGCATGGTTTGCAACGCCGCGGTTTCAATCAGGCGCACAATATCAGCAACCCTGAGTTGTGAGTTAATTCATCAGACATCACCTTAGGGCACTCGCGAGATGCGAAGCGTGTTCGCGCAGTTTGCAAAAATAAATTGCGCTCCAGGACTGGACACGCGAAACAAAATTTGATATATAGGGTGTGCATGTACGAAGATACCCGACCAGTGCAGCCCGAAAATGACTTGCCGCCGTGGGAAGTTGCAGACGGTGAGGTGCTCATTGAGGTCCCGAAAGCGCAGTGGTTTAAGCTGCGTTGCGAGGCCAACTACTGGCACAGCCACTATACCAGGCTCAAAGCACGTGAGGGCGAGTTGCACGCCGAGATCAAGGAGCTTTGCAAAGCCAAGGCGCCACAGTTGGCGCTTGAAGCGAAGATCGCCAAGTTGCAGGCACAGCTGGTGTGCGCTGACGATGGGGTGTCAGGCGGGATGGTCAAGCGGTTGCGAAAGCAGTGTTCGAAATGGCAACGCCGCGTTGAGGAGCTGAACAGCCAGCTTAAGCGCCTGGCGGCAAAAAACGAACAGCTTGAGGCGGACAACACTCGATTAAAGGCGCATGTTGTCCGGTTAAATCGACTGGTCTTTGGTGACAAGAGCGAAAAGACTGCGAAGTTTGTCAAGCAACACGCAGGGGATTGCGCCGCGGAAGGCAGTGATGGCAAAGCGCGCAAAAAGCGTTCCTCGAAAGGCCGTGCGAAGCGGCGCGATGTCAGTCATTTACCGGTTTACGACGAGCGCCATGAAGTTGCTGAACACCGGTGTCGGTGTGACCGGTGCGGTCTGCCTTTCGTCGCCAACGGTTACGAG
>JAJDZL010000124.1 GCA_022824665.1 Gammaproteobacteria bacterium
CCACCACCTGACCGGCGCGTTCTCGTTTTGTGACATAGTTCACACCGACGCGGTAGCCGTGTTGACTTGCCAATACGGCTGTGGCAGCACCGATACCACGGCTGGCACCGGTGACGAGTATTACAGGTTTCATGGTCAGCCCTTAGATTGGTATTTTTGATTGGAACCGAACATCGGCGTCAAATTGGATGAATTTTGCCACAAGTCGGGACGCTCAGGCAAACCGAATTTATTTTCCAGATGCAATGGATAGCAACCGCGAAAAAGATTGATGCACTTTTTCTTTGCGCGCAATTTCGCACGTAGTACACATTGCGATCCGTTTCTCAATGCTCTTGGAGAAGGCGTGGTAAACGCCATGCCATCGCGGTATCAGAACTTATACGGGTGGCACTTGATGAACCGGATTCATCTGATTTGTCCGACCGAGTGAATGCGATTTAAATTACGCCTGCCTGAATTCGTTCGGTGTTACATTCTTCTGGATTGTTGAAGAAGATGATTTTGCTGCAAATCAAGTGCACCATGAAATAGTCAATCTGTATACCCTGAGGTCTGGATTAACCGTACCGTCCGCTGAACGGTAAGCGCAATATTGAAGACTGCTAACCGATTCTGGGTAATCTGGATAAGGTAGCCAAATCATCGATCCCCTGGTGGGTTCTGATATATTCCGTCGCGGCATTACGGAAGGGTTGATAGTCCCAAGTATTATCGGGGTTTTTAGCCATGGCTTCATGAATCAGTAGCCGTGCCCTTTGGTTAGCGATGATGTCTTCCCGAATACCGTCCAAATCCCAATTCGCCATCACTTCATCATGGAACGCCGCGGCGATCTGTCGATGTGTTTCGCTGCCTGCAAGATTATTGAGCTCATCGGGGTCGTCCTCAAGGTTGAACAATTGCGGCGGATCAATATCACAGTGAATGTATTTGTATTCGTTGCGGCGAATCATTACCATCGGATGAGACGCGCACTCAGCGGAATACTGGCTGATTGTATGACTTGCACTGTCTTCTCCGTCTGCAGTCAGCAGTTTGTGCAAGGATCGTCCATCGACGGTCTGATCAATCTCGGGCATGCGGTCAGATCCGTCGGATGCCAACTCAAGCAGTGTGGGCAGAAGGTCCATCGTTGAACAAACGTTGGGAACTGTTTGGTGTTGAATTCCCGGGCCTGCAACGATGAGAGGTACACGGGCGGAATGTTCAAGAAAGCTCATTTTGTACCACAAGCCGCGCTCGCCCAGCATGTCGCCATGATCTGAGGTGACAATTACGATGGTATTATCCAAAAGGCCGGTTTTATCGAGCGTATCGACAAACTGGCCAACCCAATCATCAAAATAGGAGGTGTTCGCATAGTAGCCCTTGCGAGCATTGAGCACTGCGGTCTCAGCAGGTGGGTGTGTGTCTGCCTGGCACCCTGCCAGCAGGCGCTGGCTGTGCGGATCATCTGCTATCAAGCTCACATCCAGACGCGGCGGGTCAATTTCGATATCAGAGTAAAGGTCCCACCACTTTCTGCGAGCAACATAGGGATCATGTGGATGTATGAATGAGGCCACCATCATAAATGGCGGACGATCGCTCTGACGGGCGTAGTCATAGAGTTTGCGTATGCCGCGAAACCCGGCTTCATCGTCAAATTCAAGCTGAAAAGTTACGTCGGCGAACCCTGCCTCATGGACACTGGTCATATTGTGATACCACTCGTTAATTCTCTCGTCCGCGGCGTCCCAGACTGGGGTCCATGCAAAATCAGCGGGATAGATGTCGGTCGTGAGCCGTTCAGAAAAACCGTGCAGCTGGTCCGGCCCGATAAAGTGCATCTTGCCTGTCAAACAGGTGTGGTAACCCATGCGTCCAAGATAGTGACAGACTGTTGGAACTATTGCAGGGAACTCGGCCGCGTTGTCATATGCCTGAATCTTCCAGGGCAGCTGTCCGGACAGCAGCGAAAACCTGGCAGGTGCACACTGTGGATATGGTGTGTAGGCAGCATCGAAACGACAGCCTCGTTCTGCGAGGCGATTCATGTTGGGTGTGATGACATTCGGGTTGCCGTATGCACCGGTAAATTGCGGTGCCAATTGATCAGCCATCAGAATCAGGAAATTGGGTGATTTCATACGATTGAATTCCCTCAGAAACGATCGGGTGACGAGTAAGTCGGAATTGAGTAGTATTTTAGTGAAAATCCCGGTTCATGAATTGCTCCAAATTCACCAACGATGTTCTTTGCAATGCGGCAATTCAGCTGCTTAGCGGGTATCTTTGAAAGGGAATTTTCAACCGCGGCTTTTGGCAAGAAATAAACTGTTGTTTACATCATTGGTCATCTGATGTTGACTGCACCCTGGGAATCATCTATCTCAAGGGCGCCGAAGGCGACAGCATAAATGTGCTGCCGAGTTGTGCGGGACTCAATGTGCGGCTGATCCTGAAACGCTTGAGGGACAGCCGCGTCCAAAAAATTTCGCTCGGTTTTCGCTGGGCTATTCGCCCGCAACGGGTGCTGGCAGGGACGGATTGCAGCTGTGCGGCGTTGAGTGCGACATCAGGCCGTTTCAACCGCTGAGAGTTGAACTTGCGCCACCTCGAAAATCGACGACAATTGATTTTTTCGAGGACGACCAATTAGTCCGAACTCGGTAATGTCGGGCTAGAACTGGCTGAGTTTCTGAACGGGTTGCTGTTCCTGCGACTGCATCAGTTTTTCAGCAAGAATCATATGGTCCAGCATGATCTGTCTGCACTGCTGTCGGTCACCGACTTTCAGCGCATGGATAAGATTCAACTGATGTTCACGCCCTTCCCGCCATAACTCGAAGTTCGATGGTTTGTACAAGCGCCTCGTAATCGTCAGCTCAGCAAGTAGATTCGCCATGAATCGCACGAAAAACCCCAACAGTTTGTTGGACGAATATTCAGCCAGCTGGGCATGAAACTTGAGTGACGACCGATGATGATTCCTGTCTTCTTCAGTAGTTTTCGGGGGCGTTTGATACTCTCTGGTAATTTCTGTGAGTTGTTGAATCTGCTGTTCATTCAATGTTCCAGCTAAATTAGCGACGAGTTCAGGTTCAAGCTGTTTACGTAACTGATAGATGTCTGAAATCGTTAAATTTCTAAAGTAAAAATAATTTGATAGAAGCGCTGAGGTGCGCTCCTCGGATACTTCATGAACAAAACAGCCACCACCTGGCCCGGTCCGAGTCTTGACAAGACCTTGTGCCTCAAGAATTCGCATTGCCTCGCGGATCGTGCCCCTTGATCGATTGAACTGTCTCATCAGTTCGGCTTCCGCTGGCAGTCGATCCCCAGGGTTCATGCAATTGTCAACAACATAACCCTTGATCACTTCGGCAACATGAATTGGTACGCTTTGATGCTGTTTTAGTTTACTCATGGTTTACTATGGGGTGGTGGCAGATAACATAGTTTGAGTCTCCAGTTTTTTTTCTTGGAGTCTGTAGTTGAATGCATTCGTTGGTTGCATAGCGACATCTGGCCGCGAAACTACAGCCACCAGGTGGATCCAATGGGTCCGGCAATTGCCCGATACCTGATTCAGCCGTAAGCGATTTGCCAATTTGCGGAGCACTGGATGCCAGCAACCTTGTATAGGGATGTTTGGGGTCCAGCAAGATTTGACTGCAATCACCGTACTCAACAATTTCACCAAAATACATCACAGCGATGTGGTCACAGACTGCTTCAATTACGGCAAGGTCATGACTGATGAAAATATAGGTCAGGTCGAATTTTTGCTTGATTTCTGTCAGTAACTCAATAATTTGTGCTTGCACAGATACATCAAGCGCCGACACCGGTTCGTCAAGAACGATAAGAGGCGATTGTGCCAGCAGGGCTCGCGCAATGGCAATGCGCTGTGCCTGTCCGCCAGAAAACTCATGCGGATAGCGTGTGAGAGAATCGACTGGCAACTTGACAGCATCAACGATCTCAAAGATTGCTGCCTTTCTTTGGGTGGATGTGAGGCTATGAAGACAGCGCAATGGCGTTTCCAGCGACCTGCCAATAGTCATTCTCGGGTTCAGTGAGCTGATCGGGTCCTGGAAGACGTATTGAACTGCACGTCCTCTTTGAACCGAGTCGAGCTTATGAAGATGCTGCCTGTCAATGCGTATCTCACCTGTGTCAGGCGATTGCAGACCAACCAGCATTCGCGCAAGTGTTGTTTTTCCACAACCTGATTCACCAATAACGCCAAGCGTTTCGCCTTTGTGAACTGAAAAGGAAACGGCACGAACGGCACGTAGTTGCCGTTTGTTGAATCCGAACCATCCGCGGTTAACAGGGAATGATTTGGAAAGATTTCGAACTTCCAGAATCTGTTCATTCATGATTCCACAACGGGGAACAAACAACGAACCAATTGAGAATCCATATCGACAACTTCCACAGGCTGTTGATGGCAGACCGGTTGAACACGGCTGCACCGATTGGCAAACGCACACGCATTCAAAGGTTCATGACCGGTCGGTGGCATGCCTGCAATTGGCTGCAGGCTTTGCCGTCCGTGTCCAATTTGAGGACTGCAAGCCAGCAACGCGGCGGTATATGGATGCTTCGGGTGTTCGAGAATATCCGGTGCCCTGCCCATTTCAACAATCTCACCGGCGTACATCACTGCAACTCTGTCACAAATCTGCGCCATCACATTCAAATCATGTGAAATAAACAGTATAGATAAACCTCGCTGCTGTCGCAGATCTTTCAGGATGGCTAGAATTTGTGCCTGGACAGTCACATCCAATGCTGTAGTCGGCTCGTCTGCAATGATTAGGTCGGGATCATTGGCCAATGCCATCGCAATCCCGATGCGCTGTCTCATCCCGCCGGAGAGTTCATGTGGATAGGCATCCATAACACGTTCGGGATTTGGAATTCGGACCTCAGAAAGCAAATTTTTTGCTCGTTCGACAAATGCCGAATCGGCGCCTCGATTGTGCGTCGACATGGCTTCTGTTAATTGATGGCCGATTCGATGCAATGGATGCAGACTGGTCAATGGATCCTGAAAAATGTATGCAACTGTCCGCCCGCGTATGGCTCGCATATCCTCATACGGCAAACTGAGCAGTTCCTGGTCTGAAATTCGAACCGACCCGGATACCACGACGCCCGGTGGAGATGCTACCAGTCGCATCAATGAAAGAGCGGTTACCGATTTCCCCGATCCGCTCTCTCCGACCAATCCGAGACACTCACCGGCGTTGATCGAGAAACTGACATTGCGAACGGCTTTTTTGACCACTTCGCCAACTTCGAAATTTGTCGACAGGTGATTGACATCCATGACAGCTTTACTGGCAGTACTGACGATTGGCGGACTCTGAATCAGGCAGTCGTCTATACGGGTAAGCGGGGAAGGTTTCTCAAGCTGACCTTTGGCCAAACGCGGGTCCAACGCATCGCGAATGCCATCTCCCAATAGGTTTATTCCCATCACAATGAGGAATATCATGATTCCTGGAATAATTGAAGTATGCGGGTTGGTGATCAGCGCGGCTCTGCCTTCTCCAAGCATCGACCCCAGATCTGCTTGCGGCGGTTGAGAACCCAAACCCAGAAATGAAAGTCCCGCGGTCTCCAGAATCATCCAACCGACCGTGGTTGAGAAAGCGATGATGATCACCGAGGCGACATTCGGCAGCAGTTCGAAAACCAAAATGGAGATATCGCTTCGACCTGACAATCGGGCCGACTGGATAAAATCGGCTTGGGCAAGTGTAACCGTCACACCGCGGACATTTCGGGCAAAAAAAGGAATGTTCACAACTGCGACAGCTATGAGCGCGTTCATCAGTCCCGGGCCCAAAGCGGCGACAATTGCAAGCGCGAGGAGAATGTATGGAAATGCCATCAGGATGTCGACTGAACGCATGATCAAGGAGTCAGCCCGACCTCCCAGGTAGCCAGCTACAATGCCCAGCAAGGCGCCGAAAAATCCAGCGATGAACGCAGCCGCTAGCCCGACTGCAAGACTTAGCTGGGTTCCCCAGAGAAGTCTTGAAAGAAGGTCCCGACCCAGATGATCCGTTCCTAACAGGGCGTTGTCGCTAAACGGCAAAACAAAACGATTCGGGGTATCTATTGCATTCGGAGGAGCAAGCGGAAGCAGTGGAGTCAGTATTGCCAACACGATAATGACAAATAGGACTACCAGGCCCAGACCAGCAAGACGGTTTCTGACAACCTTTTTAACAAACGCAATCATTTTCTGGCAATTCTCGGATCAAGCCAAAGCTGCAGGACATCAACCGCCAAATTGAAAAACACATAACAGAACGCCACAAAAACGACTCCTCCCTGCACCAGTAAAATATCTCTGGTCAGGATCGCGTCAACCAACATTCTTCCTATGCCCGGCCACTGAAAAACGATTTCGATATAAACCGACCCGGACAGCACGAAGCCAGCCTGCAGACCCAGCACAGGAAGAATTGTGACAACGGCTGACCGCAAGGCATGACGTGTAACCACCCGAAACTCTTTGACGCCTTTGGCTCGGGCCGTCCTGATATACTCGAGCCGCAGCACTTCCAGCATGGTGGAACGAGAGAGTCGGGCAATCACTCCGGTAGCGACAAACGATAGAGCTAACGCCGGCATGATCAGATGACTGATCAGGTCGGCAAAATCTCCTCCTCCATATATTGCAAACATACCCGAAGCAGGCAGCCACCGCAACTGGACGGTGAAGAAAACGATCAGCATCATGCCAAGAAAAAAGGACGGTATGGAGATGCCAATCAATACGACAAACGTAATCAGTTTATCGCTGATTTCGTACTGTCTGGAGGCTGAGACAATTCCTGCCAGAACTCCCAAAAAAGAGCACAGCAAATACGCTGTACCCGACAGTATGAGAGTCGCATTGAAGCGTTCGAGAATCTCATCCAGAACTGGTCTGTTCAAGGAAAAAGAACGACCAAAATCGCCTTGTGCCAGATTGCCAAGCCAGATCAAATACCGCTGTATCGCCGGTTTATCCAGGCCGAGTTTGGCATTCAGGTTGGCAACATTTTCAGGTGTCGCATACGATCCGAGTATCGCCGTGGCCGGGTCCCCTGGGATGAGCGACATGATAAGAAAAACAATGGCAGTGATTCCAATCAGAACTGGAATCATCGAGATCAGACGTCTTACTATATAACGCAACATAGATGGACGCCCAACAACCGAAAAACACTACAGGACGAATGAAACATCGTCCTGTAGTTTAATGGTTTTGTCTGGAGACTTTTTCTCTATTGTTTAGAAACGTCTTTCAACAGCAGCAGAAAAGACGGCTGCAGCGAGAAATTCTTGACTCTGCTGCTAGTCACTGCATTCTGTTTCCAATTCGCCACGAATACCCACGGTGCGTCATCCCGGACTATTTCCTGCATTTCCCTGTACAGCCGTGCACGTTCCGACTGGTCAACTGAAGAACGGGCGGCTTCAAGCAGTTCATCCACCTTGGGATTCGAGTAATAACCCGAATTGAATCCACCCTTGTCGGGCCACGCTTCGGTTCGCAGCGCAAGATACGGAAGAGTATCCGGATCATTGGTCATCCATGCCATCTCAGCCATATCTGCCTTGCCTTCCAAACCGGGATTCACTTCACCCAGAAAGGTATTCCATTCAAATGTCTGAATTTCGACATCAAATCCGACCGCGGCGAGATCTGCTTGGATTGCAGTACCCATAGCAACCGGGTCCAGCATTCCTGAACCGCCTTGAGTGACATAGAAAGTCAGTTTTGCATCAGAAACACCCGCTTCATTCAACAGTGCTTTCGCCTTGTCCGGATCATATGGATAGGGCTCCAATTCTTCGTTATAGGCCCAAGCAAATGCTGGTGGTGTCGGACCCGCGGCAATAGCAGCGGTTCCTTCCAGAACGTCCTCAACAATCGCTTTCTTGTTGATCGCATAGTTTGCAGCCTGCCTAACCAATTTGTTGGAGAATGGACCTTCTTTCGCATTCAGAATCAAGAACCAGACATGAGGACCTGCTTGTTCGACGACAGAGAAATCGCTCCCTGAAAACTGCGACAGGGAAACCGGCGGCACTTCAACCATCATGTCAATTCCGCCCGAAAGCATTTCCGCGACTCGCGTATTCCCATCCGTAATCGGTCGAAAAACCACTGCCTCGGTACCCGCGATACCGTCCCAGTAGCTATCGTTACGCGACAAGATAACGCTTTCGTTGGCCTTCCAGGATTCAAACTTGAATGCACCTGTACCGACGGGATTGCGTCCGAATTCGGCGCCGCTTTTCTGAATGGCAGCAGGCGAAGCAATCAGACCCGTCGGATAGGCCAAGTTCGACAGAAATGGAGCATAGGGTGCGTTAAGCGTGAAACTAACGGTATCCGCGTCTACGGCTTCAACGTTTTCTATGGCTGAAAAGAAAAACGATAGCGGAAAGGGCCCGGTATCGTGATAAGGATGATTCTTGTCCAGCATTCGGTCAAAGTTGAACTTCACGGCTTCAGCGTCAACCGCTGTGCCATCATGAAACGCAACATCCGAACGCAGTTCAAACGTGTAAGTCATGCCGTCATCACTAATCGACCAGCTAGTGGCTAATGCCGGTTCAACTTCCAAAGCGCCATCTTTATAGCGAACCAGACCGTCATAGAGATTCATCAGAATTCGAAAATCATTGACTGCGGTTACGGTTGCCGGGTCCAAAGATTTGGGTTCTGCAATCTGTCCGACAACCAGTACGTTGTCGGGTGTTTGCGCATAGATCCCCATGCTAGCCAGTCCCAGTGACAGCACCAAGATAATTTTCGCTGTTAAGGTCCGAAAAACCTGTGCAATATTGAACATAACAATTTTCTTCGTTGATTGGGTAAAACTTGATTAGATGTATTTATTATGATA
>JAJDZL010000093.1 GCA_022824665.1 Gammaproteobacteria bacterium
CAGCAGCAGGCCGGTTCCAAACGCCGTGATAACCAGCCACCAGAAGCCGGCATTTGCAGAATCTGCAGCATTGCTTAACGTTCCGGTTGTAGGTTGGGCTGTAGACGCGCTGGCGCTGTCGATGAGGTTCGGCAGCGAAAGTTTGAAAGTTTTTGTCGTGGGCGGGTAACAGATCAGATCCTTGGCGCAACCCTGATAAGTAGCGGTCAACTGAATCTCAGATGCCTGGGGGCTCGCGCGAATAAGCGGCAGTCCAACCTCAAAATTTCTCGGATAAATGATTACATCGCCAAAAAACGCGTCCGTCATGGGTTCGCCGGCCGGCAGTTCGAGTTCTCTCACCTGTGCGCCGCCATCTGCCTCAAAACCCAGTTTGTCCTGATACAGGTAATAACCCTTGGCAACCTTAAACCGGGCAATCAGATTTTCACCGTCCAGCTGTGCGACTTCCAGTCTGAACGCCTGATCAGCCTGAAGCAGGTTGTCCTCAGTAACACTCGGCAACTCGCTGAGCAGACTGTCCAGCGAACCGATCCCTGAGTCAGACTGCGATTCAGATACCGAAACGCTCTGCGCCTCGGCCGCCGAAATGAAGGCGAGTGGGTTGGACACTGTATTTTTGGTTGGTGGGTAGCAAATCCCGATGGGTTCGTTGCAGCCCTGTCCCCAAATATCAAGCGTTACCCCGGTAACTGCAGAGTCGGCCAGCAGAGGTATTCGGGCTTCAGCCAAGTTTTCGTAAATAACCACTTCGCCGAAAAACTGATCCATCTTGGGCTTACCGGGAGACATCGCAAACTCACCAATCTGAATGCCTTCGGTCTGGGATTCGGCGACAAACTTGTCCTGGTACATATAGTAACCGTCGGCAATGTCCCAGCGGGCGATCAGCGTGTTGCCATCCCACTCACTGCTGAATGCAAATGCCTGCTCGGGCGGCAGCAGCTCATCTTCACTCTGAGCCACAGCCGCTGATGATGCGCCAAGCAGCATAACCGCAGCAATTCTAGCGAAACAGGATAGGACAAAATTTTTACAGAACAAAGATTTCATCTGGCGAAACAATTCGAAGTGCGGTGGAAGTTTATCTTCGCAATTTGAATTTTATAAGAGATTCCGTCTTCTTTTGACAAGCGTCGAACAGAACTGTTCCAAAATTGTCTCATCGAATTACCGCGGTCTACCCTTGTCAACACGTTGCTCAAGCGCACAAAACCAGCACAGCGGTTGCCGGCTGCTGAATCTGCTCAAGGCAGATGCAGTTCAACAAAAAAGGCAGTTGGACCGGTTATGATGACTCACTGTTGCGTCTGTAATAAGAGGATTCTGAACCGTCGGGTCGGAAAAAGACAACATGCCGAACATTGGGCTGCAACCCAATTTTCTCACCAACATGATGATTGTGATGAGAATCCGCGAGACACACGGCATGCTGCCCATCGCTTAGTTTCACCAGGTAGTGAAAATGCGACCCGCGAAAGGACTTGCGCACAACCTCACCGAGAATATGACTGTCATCATCGTGAAGAATGTCATCAGGCCGAAACAGCACTTCAACGCGCTCACCCTTTTGCAATCCGACTTCATCATGAACGGTCAGTTCACCGAATACGGAGTCCAGACTGTTTTTATCCACTGCGGTTGCATGTATCAATTCACCTTCACCAACAAAAGTTGCAATGAAGCGGTTACGCGGGCTGTGATAAATTCGGTATGGTGCATCCCACTGTTGAATCCGCCCTTTTTTCATTACACCGACCACATCCGCTATCGCAAATGCCTCATGGTGATCATGAGTGACCAGAATTGCACTTATTTTTTCCTGCTTGAGTATGTCCCTGACTTCCGGCACCAATGTGTGGCGAAGTCCGGCATCGAGGCTTGAAAACGCTTCATCCAGCAGCACCAATCGCGGTTGGGGTGCAATTGCTCTTGCCAGCGCGACACGCTGCTGCTCACCGCCGGACAGTGAGTGCGGCTGGCGATTTCCAAATCCTGACAATCCAAAAATATCCAGTAGATGATCAACTCTTTCGGAGCGCTCTGCAGGCGACCATCCGCGCAAACCAAAAGCAATATTTTCACTAATGCTCAGGTGCGGGAACAGGGTTAAATCCTGAAACATCATGCTGATTCCACGATTTTCAGGCGCTATAACATGCTGCGGAGAAGAACAGACTTTCCCGTTGACGCGAATTTCGCCACTAAGCGGAGTTTCGAAACCTGCGATGCATCGAAGTAATGTAGACTTCCCGCAACCGCTCGGGCCGACAATTGCTCCGATTTCGTCTTGTTTCAACGCAATGCTGGCATCAGCAACAAACGACCTTCCGTCTAACCCGACAGATAGCCCATTTAGTTCCAAAATAGGAGGGTTTTCCGAGTTTGCTGTCATATTGAATCAGTCAGACACCTGAATTTCCTGTGAAATGGTCTTGCTCAAAAGGATAATCGGAATAATTCCTGTGGCAATAATCATCAGTGAGGGCAGTGCCGCATCAACCAGCCTTTCATCTGATGCTAATTCGAAAGCTCGAACGGCCAGTGTGTTAAAGTCAAATGGTCTGAGCATTAGTGTCGCAGGCAACTCCTTAAGGGTATCAACAAATACTATCAAAAAGGCGGTCAACAGCGAGGCTTTCATCAACGGCAAGTGGATCTTTCTCAATATTTCAGGAGCCCGGTAACCCAGGCACCGTGCAGCATTATCCATATTCGGTTTGATTTTTCCAAGACCACTGTCCACCGTATTTAAGGAGATTGCAAGAAAGCGCACAGTGTAGGCAAAGAGCAGGGCCACTACAGATCCCGACAATATCAGACCAACATCCATATCGAACACCGCAGCGAAGAGCCGAATCATCTGGTGGTCAATCCAAACCAGCGGGACGATTACCCCCACCGCAACAATCGCCCCTGGTATCGCGTACCCCATACCGGAAATGCTAATAAAGCCATGTATCAATTTTGAACGACTTGCTCTTTTGGCGTAGCCGAGTATCACGGCGAAAAAAACCGCAATGAGCGCGGCAAGGAATGCCAGATAAAAGGTATTCCAGATCAACTGCAAAAATCTTGCCCAATTCCATTGCGCATCGAACAGGCTCCACTTCAGCAAAATGAGTGCCGGAAGAAGGAATCCGAAAAATACCGGCAAAGCACAAAACAGCCAGGACAATACTGCCCTTTTGCCATGCAGACGGATATTCACTTCAAAACCTCTCTTGCCACCCGCGGCGTGGTAACGAATGGTTCGTCTTGAATACCGCTCTGTAAAAATCAGCAACACAACAAACAAGAGTAGCATCGATGACAACTGAGCAGCAGCAGCTGGATCGCCAAATCCGTAAAAGGCCCGGAAAATTCCTGTGGTAAAAGTACTGACGCCGAAAAACTGCACGGTACCGTAATCTGCCAGGGTTTCCATCAGTGCCAGCGAAAGACCAGTAATGATGGACGGTCGGGCCAGCGGAACCGCCAGTCGAAAAAACACTCTTCGAAGGCTATAGCCAAGTGAACGACTGATCTCAATGTAGCTGGCAGACTGTTCCAGGAACGCAGCGCGCGCGAGCAAATACACGTAAGGATAAAGCACCAGGCCCAACATCAATATCGCGCCAGGGACTGAGCGGATCGAAAAGTACAGTTGATCTGCAAGTTCACGACCCACAAATTCGCGCAATGCAGAATATACCGGGCCAGCATAGTCCAGAACGCCGGTATAGGTATACGCAATAATGTAGGCCGGAAATGCGAGCGGAAGAAGCAATGCCCAAACGAAAAATTTGCACCCCGGAAAATCAAAAACGCTTGTCAGCCAGGCAGTTGGCACACCAATCACAAGTGTGACGAAAGAAACCCCCAGGACCAGCAATACCGAGTTGATCACGTAGTCGGAAAGTACAGTTTCCGACAGGTGTTTTAGAACTGCAAAACTTTCACCCGAAAAAAGTGAAAATGCAACGGCCACGAGCGGCGTAAGAATGATCAGCGCGATAAGAGGCGCCGAACATTCGATTAACCCTATAGAGAATTTATGCTGAAGTTTCATCGACGAATTGAGACCAATCTATAGAATACGAAGCTTGTGGAAGATTATGGATTTTTGCTACAGCTTTCAGATACAGCGGACACGCGTTGTCAGAAAATGCTCGCAATCATTAGTCGCGGTTTTTCCTTTCTGACGATTCGACGCAGGTACTTAAACAGGCCTCTAATTGGTTTCTGCGCATAAAAAACGGTAAATAATATCGTTAATAATAATGATTATCGGTATATATTTATTCTCGTTGTTTATTTTATAGGTAAAAAAATGAAATTGTTAATTCCGATTGGTTTCGTCGAGCGCTGCAGCCGTTCATCAGTTCAATATTGTCTGAAGTTTGCTATTGGCGGATTATTTTGTAGCACATTGATTGGTGCCTTAATTCCCGGTTTGGTGCTTGCAGACAGTGTCAATATCTACTCAGCAAGGAAAGAAGCACTCATCTTGCCGATACTTGACAAATTTCAAGCTGAAACGGGCATAGAAGTTCATCTTGTGACCGGAAAAGCGGATGCGTTGTTGAAGCGAATTGAACTTGAAGGTGCCGCTACACCGGCTGATGTTTTCATAACTGTTGATGCAGGTCGGTTATACCGGGCAAAGAAGTCGGGTATCCTGCAGCCAATTTCGAGTGAAGCGGTGCTATCAGCGGTCCCTGAACACTTGCGCGACGCGGACGATTATTGGGTTTCTCTTTCCATGCGTGCGCGACCGGTTTTTTATGCGAAAGACAGGGTCAATCCTGATGAGCTCAGTACTTATGAACAATTGGGTGACAAGCAATGGAAAGGACGAATTTGCGTGAGGTCTTCGTCAAATATCTACAACCAGTCTCTGGTCGCGTCAATGATCGAATCAATGGGTGAAGAGAACACGCTGGATTGGGCAACCCGATTCGTCAATAATTTTGCCCGCCCGCCAGTTGGAGGCGATACCGACCAAATCAAAGCGGTCGCAGCAGGGGAATGTGATATCGGACTTGCAAATACCTATTACTATGGGAGGCTTGTCGGTAGCGACGACGCTGAAAAACAGGCGATTGCCGGTAAAGTTGGCGTTTTTTGGCCGAATCAGGCACAAGACGACCGCGGCACGCATGTCAATGTCAGCGGCGCTGGAATCATCAAGAACGCCAGGAATTCTTCCAATGCGGATCGTTTGCTTCAATTTTTGCTGACCCCGGACTCACAAAGCTGGTACGCACGAGTGAATCATGAATACCCCATCGTCGACGATGTTGCTGTCCCTGAAACGCTTGCCGAGATTGGTGAATTCAAGGCAGACGAGGTAAATATGACCGCGTTGGGCAAACACAATTCCAGAGCGGTAGAGATCATGGACAGAGCGGGCTGGCGATGAACTGACCGAGGTGTTTTTGACAAAACCTTAGCTGGAGAAATTTAACGAATTGAGAACCGGGACATCGACAAATTTGCTTAACTCTTTCACCTAAAGCCGGTCGTAGCCGTAAGGGTGGAATGTGAGTAATATCGACGGCTGAGTCCACGCATTTGCTAAGTCTTCCTGCTACACATCAGTACCCAGCAATCGGGCCTACACCCCCTTGAATTTGCGAGAAATACGACTTGATTATTTGACATACGCGCCTACTGTAACAAAGAGGATAGTTCGTTGCATACTGTAACCCAAACTTTTGCTGTTGAAGCCGCCGATGGCCAATTCGTACGCGGTACTTACCGAGATACCGGAGCCGGTCCCGTGGGAATGTTTTTGCATGGATTACTGTCAGATGCCGCGGGTGACAAGTCAATGAGCCTTTGGCATCTAGCTGAAGCAAAGAATCGATCCTGGGTCCGATTCGATATGAGGGCACACGGACAATCGGACGGTACTTTCGATGAATTTACGATATCCCGGGCGATGGAAGATGTAAAACTCATATTTGGTCTTTTTCCGAGTCGTCCCAAGTTGCTGGTTGGCTCCAGTATGGGCGGATGGGTCGGCGCGCAGCTCGCTACCGAACATAGCCTGCAAATCTGTGGAGTCGTACTCATCGCCCCCGCTTTTTCATTTATGGAACAACTTTATCAGAGTGTCAGCCCAAGTGAGCAGCAGCAATGGTTGGACAACGGTTCATGGCACTTCGATAGCGAAGGCATGGATGATGGTTTCTCGCTGACATACAAAGCAGTGGCAGATGCGCGACAATATGATCTGCTGAACAAGCCTGTTGAGTACGGGTGTCCGGTCAGAATCCTGCACGGCAGACTTGATGATGTCGTTCCTGCAGACCAGAGCGTGACATTTTCAAACCGCTTGTCAGCACATTCAGATATTGAGGTCGATATTCTGCCACAGGCTGATCATCGTCTGAGCGGTCACGTCGATTACATTACCGAAAAAGTGAACGACATTTGGCCGGTGGAAACTTAATCAAATTTAACTGATGAAACCATTCGGCCTGTTATTCCTTTGCTTCCTGGTCATACCGACCGCGGAGATATACCTGCTGATTCAAATCGGACAGGTAATCGGGGCTGGATGGACAATATTTGGTGTTGTTGCAACTGCCGTTATTGGGGCCTGGCTGATCAAGCTCCAGGGCATTCTGACTTTCCACAGAGCGCTTGACAGCGCGCGAAATGGCGAAGCGCCAGCAGTAGAGTTGATTGAAGGTCTATTCTTACTGATCGCAGCGGCGTTTCTGATCACTCCGGGATTTGTTACAGACACACTCGGATTCCTGTGCCTCGTGACTAAAATACGCCGAGCGCTCGCAGGAATTCTACTCGGTCGCTTTATCGTTCACATCAAATCGAAGCATGGTGCTCAACAATCTGATACTTTCGATGTTCGATACAAAGAGATCAGAGATGACTAGCGCTTCGCCGAAAGCGTAGCACCAAAAAAATATTTTTTTATTGCCTCTTGACAAACGAAAAGATATAAATGATAATTATTATCATTATCAATCAATATCTGGAGGCTTACCAGAATATTACTCAGTTTCAGCTTAGACTCTCCTCTTTTAGCTAATGGCGGTATCGCCTTTGTCTCGGTGCATTCATTGATTGTGTTGGCTCAAACAGATCAATCGAACAAAGTTTGATACCGCCAACTTTTTTACAATTCCTGGCCCTCACGCGGCTTTCTTGAATTGTTCAAATCTTATCTCCAGCCTGTCTCGGTCCGGGTAATCAGCCCTGCTATGTGGCAACAGAATCTCCTGTTTATGAAATTTTTTCAGGGCTTCAAGCAGCGGGCCGTCTTTCTGACTTAGCAGTTGTCCAGATAAATGCAGCCGATAATCGGGATCAATTCCAATAAGATTTGCATCGAAAGCCGCGTGATGAATCTTTGACAGAGTCAGCCCGTTTGGCACAATTGGCTGACCGTATTCGGGATTAGGGTCAGGCACGATATGTGCTGCATCAATCAATCGAGGCTCACGCAGCCCAGATACAGCGCAACGCCCCTTGTAAGCGAGAATGACCTGTTGCCTGAACGTCGACTGATGAAGTCTTTGTTTGACTTGCCGATGCGCATATCGCCTGTCGTCTTCGTCTTGTGGCACATGGATATTTATACCGTGCTCTGATCCGATCCGATCAGATTCACCAAATGTGAGCTCAGCGTTAAGTGTGGCGGGATTCCAACTACGAACGAAAGTTGGAAAAATTGCTTCGTATCGCCCGGGCGCTATACCTAAAAAGTAAATAATTGGAATTTGTTTATCGAATGCTCTGAACAGGTGTTGATTCTGCGCTGCATTCGGATTATTGCCCATGAATGCGTAGTCAATCGAATCACGTTCTTCAAATATCTGTTGGTGAACCTGTAACTGATCATCGTACCAAACCTTTTTGTTCTTACCGGGATAAACCGTCTTAATCGATAACAAAAATTGCATTTGATTTGGTTTATGGATCCCCTGCCCTGGATTGTGAAGGGCAACTTTCTGTCCCTGAAATTGAAACCCTGAATTCAATAACTCTCTTGTTAGGAATCCATGCATTTCCGACAGTTCCTGAACACGTTTAAATGCCGCAAGACGCATCTCCGTGTCAGTGACGGAAACCTCTCCTATGGTGATTCTTCCTACAGATTGCATTATTGTTTCAGCAAAATAAACGCGATAGGTCGCATAGATCGAATACGTATGTTTTCCAAGCTAATCCAAGCATCGGGACTTTGCCATTTTATCCGAACAGGCAGACTGTTCTGCCAAGACTAGAACTGCCGAATCGTCTGGCGTATTCTTGCCTTACCTGCCCGTCAAACATTGCGATTGTCACAAAGGGAAAAACCACCTGAAACTCGATCAGGTCCTGATTGCCACATCCTAGAGCAAGTG
>JAJDZL010000262.1 GCA_022824665.1 Gammaproteobacteria bacterium
TCTCGCATGTAATGACCCTGAGTGGTCTCAGATAGTCCTGCGAGTTTCATATAATTCAATGTGCTCTCCTGTAATGGCGAGCACGGCTTAGTGCCGTTACAATGGGACATAGCAGTTCTCCTATTGTGGTTAAAAAAAAAGGTGGTGCACCGGTGTGACGGGCACCACCTATACAATAACCAAAATTCAATACGCTGGTGGGGATATCTTCGACATCAATGCAATCGATTCATGTCGGCTGGAGAACGTGCCGCGCAGCGGCTTAGTTCAAGAGAAATTGTTGGCTAATTTACCAGGCCGTCGAGTTGCCATGAATTGGCTGAATCAAACAAATTCAAACAAGTGTATAACACGCAATTGTGTTATAAATCACGGAAGAAGAAGGTTGTGTTCAGTGTTTTTGGTCTTTGATGGAGACCGTGGCGGGACTCGAACCCGCACTACTGGGTTGTTGCCAGTTGGTCCAAGATTTGCAAAACCTGTACTTTAACCTATTCTGTCACACGGTCTTCATTGCCGTTCCATCGCGCTGCGGTAGAACAAAAGAAAGGGGGCGTTTGTCGCCCCCTTTCGTTATTCATGCAACAAATATATTCTAACCCAGCATGGCTATTGCAAAATTTACTGGATTAAGCTCAATTAAAGAAGCAGCTTAGTGAACACGGGCTTCGTGAAAGTCGATTTCACCGTTTGAGCCAACCCGAATCACTGCATCGTTGCCGCGCCCCCAGTCGCCAAGCACATAACGCCTGGCCGCTTTTCCCTCAATCGTCATATCGTGAATCGCCGGCCGGTGTGTGTGACCATGAATCATCACCTGAACCGCAAACTCCCGCATGGTTTCAATGACAGTGTCTTCATTGACATCCATGATTTCCAGGCTTTTGTCCTTTTTGTTTTTTTCGCTCATGGCGCGCATTTCCAGGGCTCGTGCACATCGCTCGGAGACAGGCAGTTCGAGAATTGCCGCTTGCCATTTAGGCGAAAGAACGATTTCCCGATAACGCTGGTGCTCAATGTCATCAGTACACAGACTGTCTCCGTGTGTCAGCAGCGTTGGTCGGGCAGCCAGTTGAATAACTGTCGGGTCCGTAATAAGGGTAGCGCCAATCTCGTCAGCAAACCGGGTCCCGATCAGGAAATCCCGATTGCCGTGCATCAGTGAGATTCTAGTCCCGGATGAAGCGAGCTTAGAGAGCGCATCAAGAGCCGGCTGATGCCTCAGAGTTTCAATACCATCGTCACCAATCCAGTAGTCAAACAAGTCGCCGAGGATATACAGTTCGTCTGCATCGCGCCGAATTGAGTCGAGATAGCGAATAAACTTTTCGTAGACTGTTGGGCTTTGAGCAGACAGGTGAGTGTCGGAAAGAAAGTAAACTGCCATTCAGAAACAGGCGCCTTGACGGGCTATATCAGTCAGAAATGGGGCAACACGGACACTTATAATAGCCGAGTTTTATGGGTGAATCAGGCTCATTATAGTACCTCCCATTATCAGCAGTTTCATGTTGAATATCCACAACAATCTAACGGGAAATAAAGAGGAATTCAAGCCGATCGACGGCAATCGCGTACGCATCTATGTGTGCGGAATGACTGTCTATGATTATTGCCACCTCGGACATGGCCGGGTGATGGTCGGCTTTGATGCGATCGTGCGTTACCTGCGCTACCGGGGATATGAGGTCACCTACGTGCGCAATATTACCGACATCGATGACAAAATCATCACGCGTGCAAATGAACTCGGTGAGTCTATTGAAACCTTGACAGACCGATTTATTGGCTTCATGAATGAAGACCTGGACGTACTGTCGGTATTGAAGCCTGACATTGAGCCTCGCGCCACTGAATACATCGCGCAAATCATTGAGATGATCGAGACACTGATTGGGCGCGGGTATGCCTATCCGGCCGAAAATGGTGATGTGTATTACCGCACCAGGCAATTCAAAGACTATGGAAAACTGTCCGGCACTTGCCTGGATGAGCTGCAAGTTGGTGCCAGAATCGAGCCAGATGAGATGAAAGACGATCCGCTCGATTTTGTTCTATGGAAAGGCTCCAAACCACACGAACCCAGCTGGGTCTCACCCTGGGGACAGGGGCGACCGGGCTGGCACATTGAGTGTTCCGCGATGTCCACCAGTTTGCTTGGCAATCACTTTGACATTCACGGTGGCGGCATGGATTTGTTGTTTCCACATCACGAGAACGAAATCGCTCAGTCTGAGGCGGCGACTGATGAACCGTTCGTGAACGTGTGGATGCACAATGGTTTTTTGAAAATCAATACCGAGAAGATGTCAAAATCGCTGAAAAATTTCCTCACAATTCGCGAGATTCTGGCACTTGATTCCAATCGGCAACGAATGGGTGAAATATTGCGTTTCACGTTCCTTTTAAGTCACTATCGAAGCCCGCTGAATTACAGTGACAGTTCAATGGAAAATGCCAAACTCGCCTTAAAACGAATTTATCTGGCAATCCACAAATTTGAGCAGTCCGGGTTTGCGTCGGCTGGACAATCGGATGCGCGCTACGTTGAAAAATTCCGCCAGGCGATGGATGATGACTTTAATACACCGGAAGCCCTGTCAGTGGTGTTTGACTGCGTGAGAGAATTAAATCGGTCGATGGAGACGGAATCCAGTGCAGCAGCAGGACGATTGTTTGACACACTCATGGAGATGACCGGGGCCCTTGGAATCGCCAGTTTGGACGCAGCGCAATTTCTCGGTGTCGAGAATGCCGCGGACGATGGTGGCGCAATCAGGCAGCTGGTGGTGCAGCGCGAGCAAGCGCGCCGTGACAAAAAGTGGGCGTTGGCAGATGACCTGCGAGAGCAGTTGGTCGGGCTTGGTGTTGAAGTCGAAGATCGGCCGGATGGTACAAGCTCCTGGCGTAAGCTTTAGACTTGACGCAGTGCGGTCTATGAACGATTGAACGAGGTCAGGTGATCGTGCCTGCTGAGCGCGTGCCGCGCCGGGCAGCATCACTGGCTTTCAGAATATGTTCAAAAAAGAAGTGACCGGGCTTTGGCCAAGTAATCGATGCGTGTCAAACCAATCTAAAATCATCAAATATGTTTTTGTTATATAAGGCTTAAAATAATTCGTATTTTCTTTATGAGGTTTTCGTTCCAGCAGGAATAACATCACGCAAAACATGCATTCAACGGCCGCGTTGATTTCGACGCTTAACGAGATTCCCTGATCGTTCAATACATTGCTCGATCAATCAGCAAAAACGGCGTATCAATCTCAAGATTTCGAAGCGCAATCCACTGATCAATTCTGTCGTGAGAATTTCCCAATGGCAAAATCTTCACTAACTATAATTGTTTGTTTAACTGAAAAAAAAGAACTCGCTTGACGCGAGGCAAATTGACAAACTCGGCTGAACGAGAGGATATAAAACCATGGAGTTGACAGGCGCAGACATTTTGGTGCGTTGTCTGAAAGATGAAGGTGTCAAGTACATTTTCGGATATCCAGGCGGTGCAGCACTGCACATCTACGATGCCCTGTACAGACAAGATGATGTTCGTCACATTCTGGTGCGACACGAACAGGGCGCTTCCCATGCTGCGGACGGTTATGCACGCGTAACCGGAGAACCTGGCGTAGTACTGGTAACTTCCGGCCCTGGCGTAACCAATACGATTACTGGAATTGCGACTGCATATATGGATTCGATTCCAATGGTCATTATCTCTGGCCAGGTGCCAACACACCTGATCGGCGATGATGCGTTTCAGGAAGTCGATGCACTTGGTGTGTCGCGGCCTTGTGTGAAACATAACTTTCTGGTAAGAGATGTCAAAGACCTGGCGACGACCATCAAGAAGGCCTTTTTCATTGCCAACTCCGGCAAACCCGGACCGGTTGTGGTTGACGTACCGAAAGACGTCACCGCGAACAAGACCGAGTATTGGTATCCCGAATCGGTGGCCATGCGTTCATACAATCCGACGATTCGCGGCCATACCGGCCAAATCAAAAAAGCTGCCAAGTTGCTGCTGTCTGCCAAACGTCCGATTATCTATACCGGTGGCGGTGTAACGACGGCGGGAGGCGAAAAGGAGCTGCGTCAACTCGTCCGCCGCCTCGATTATCCGTGTACCAACACACTAATGGGGCTTGGCTGTTACCCGGCGAATGATCCGCTGTTTATTGGCATGCTCGGCATGCACGGCACTTACGAAGCGAATATGGCGATGCATGACTGCGATGTCATGCTGGCCGTAGGCGCAAGATTTGACGATCGAATCACCGGCGACCTGACTAAATTTGCGCCGTATGCAAAGATTATTCATGTTGACATTGATCCCGCCTCAATTGGCAAAAATGTCGGCGTTGAAATACCGATTGTGGGTGATGCAAAGCATGTATTGTCTGATCTTTTAAAAGCCATCGAGAAGTTGGATATTGAGCCAAATTTTGAAGCGCTTAAGGCGTGGTGGAATCAGATCAATTCATGGCGCTCGATTGACTGCCTGTCATACGACCGGCAAAGCGACAAGATTAAACCGCAGTATGTGCTCGAGAAACTCTACGAGATTACCAGCGGTGATGCTTTTGTGACTTCTGATGTCGGACAGCACCAGATGTGGGCGGCTCAGTTCTATCGATTTGACGAACCGCGACGCTGGGTCAACTCCGGTGGTTTGGGTACGATGGGATTTGGACTGCCCGCGGCGATGGGTGTGCGATTGGCCTATCCGGAGTCTGATGTTGTTTGCGTTACCGGTGAAGCCAGCATCATTATGTGCATCCAGGAGCTGTCAACCTGTAAGCAGTATGACTTGCCAATCAAGATCATTAATTTGAACAATCGCTATATGGGAATGGTCAGGCAGTGGCAAGAGTTTTTCTACGACCGGCGTTATTCACATTCTTACATGGATGCTCTGCCTAATTTTGTCGATCTGGCCAAGAGTTTTGGACATGACGGGGTGCTGGTTGAAAACCCGGCAGATGTTGAAGACGCGTTGCGTGAAACCATGGCGAGAAAAGACGATTTGGTGTTCATGGATTTCATTACCGATCCGACAGAGAATGTTTTCCCAATGATCGCTGCAGGCAGTGGGCATAATGAAATGCACCTCAGTCCCAAGGCGGAATCGAAAGATGCCGCTCCGCAGGAAAGGGAGTTGGCATAAGTGGAGGAAAAACGCCACATAATTTCTGTGCTCCTGGAAAATGAATCAGGCGCATTGTCAAGAGTTGCGGGTCTTTTCTCCGCGCGGGGATACAACATTGAGACCCTGACGGTCGCACCGACCGACGATGAAACCCTGTCACGCATGACAATTGTAACGGTGGGGTCTGAGAGTGTTGTAGAGCAAATTACCAAGCAGTTGAACAAACTGATTGAAGTTGTTAAGGTGCTAAATCTGGCGCAGCGCAGTCACATTGAGCGCGAGTTGATGTTGGTCAAGGTTCGTGCGACGGGTGAGCTGCGTGACGAAGTCAAA
The DNA here is from genome assembly GCA_022824665.1 of Gammaproteobacteria bacterium. GTDB lineage: Bacteria > Pseudomonadota > Gammaproteobacteria > Arenicellales > JAJDZL01 > JAJDZL01. The sequence goes on from JAJDZL010000262.1 coordinate 5,483, forward strand.
CGCTTGGCGGAAATATTCCGCGGGCGAATTATTGATGTCACTGAATCTATCTATATCATTGAGCTGACCGGTGAGGGTTCCAAACTGGATGCGTTCATCGACACCTTGAAAGTTACCGAGATTCTGGAACTTGTTCGTTCTGGCGTTTCGGGAATTGCCCGCGGTGACAGCTCGCTGAGCATAAGCAATCGAATTTCAAAGAACAGTTAAACAGGAAGGAAATCAATATGAAAGTTTATTATGACAACGACGCGGATCTTTCGCTTATTCAGAGCAAGCGGGTTGCGATCATAGGATTTGGATCGCAGGGCCATGCTCATGCAGGTAACCTGCAGGATAGTGGTGTTGATGTTGTGGTAGGACTGCGCGCGGGTTCAACTTCGCGGGATAAGGCTGCCAAAGCCGGCATTGCTGTTGCAGATGTTGGTGATGCGGTCGCAAGTGCCGATGTTGTAATGATGCTTGTTCCTGATGAACTTCAGGCGGCTTTGTATGAAGCTGAAATTGCACCTAACCTTAAACCGGGTGCTGCCATTGCATTTGCGCATGGATTCAATATTCATTTTGGTTTCATCGATCCGGCAGACAATATTGACACGTTTATGGTCGCACCCAAAGGCCCAGGACATCTGGTGCGCTCGACCTATGCTTCAGGCGGTGGTGTGCCGTGCCTGATTGCGATACACCAGGACTTCTCCGGTGGAACTCGCGATATCGCACTTGCGTACGCGTCAGCGGTCGGCGGCGGGCGCGCCGGCATTATTGAAACAACGTTCAGAGAGGAGACTGAAACCGATCTTTTCGGTGAACAGACTGTCCTTTGCGGTGGTGCTACTGCGCTGATTGAAGCTGGCTTTGATACGCTGGTAGAAGCCGGTTACGCGCCCGAGATGGCGTACTTTGAATGTCTGCACGAGCTAAAGTTGATTGTTGACCTGATTTACGAAGGCGGGATACAAAACATGCGGTATTCGGTTTCGAACACTGCTGAGTTTGGTGATCTAACGCGTGGCCCAAGGATTGTGAACGAGCAAACCCGGACTGAAATGCGCAAAATTCTCGCTGAAATTCAAAGTGGCGAGTTCGCCAGGGAATGGATGAGCGAGAACGCTGAAGGGAACAAGCGGTTTAATGCTTTACGACAGGCGTCGGCTGGCAGAGGCATTGAAGATGTTGGGTCTTCATTGCGTGGCATGATGCCCTGGATTGCTGCCGGCAGACTGGTCGACCGCGACGTAAACTGACGATGCGCTTTGCCCGCGAAGGGTACCCTTTTGCTGCTGCATTTATACTCGCAGCACTGATTGTCTACCTGGTGGCCGGCGGTGGCTGGTCGATTCCGTTTTGGCTGCTGGTTTTGTTTGTCCTGCAGTTTTTTCGCGAGCCTGTGAGACAAATTCCGGCTGATCCCAAGGTTGTCGCATCACCGGCGGATGGCAAGGTGGTGGCAGTTAGTGAGGCTCAGGATCCAATCAGCGGCGAGCCCGCGACTCGAATCGCAATTTTCCTGAACGTATTTTCGGTGCATTCAAACCGAATTCCGGTTTCCGGTTCGGTTGCACTGACTGAATACCGGGCTGGCAAATTTCTAAATGCAGCAGTTGACAAGTCTGCTGAGGAAAACGAGCGCAACACCATTGTGATTCGTACACCGCAAGCACAGGACGTAACCTGCGTCCAAATCGCCGGTCTGATTGCGCGTCGAATACTTTGCTATGTCAAGCAGAATGATGCAGTTCAGATGGGCGAAAAGTATGGATTCATTCGGTTTGGTTCGCGTGTCGAGCTTTTCTTGCCGCTTGACTACAGCGTTTCGGTCAGTATTGGTGACAAAGTAAAAGGTGGGTCTGACGTCATTGGACGGATTGCCTGAATCGGTGAGGATGTATGTGTGCATTCGAACATGTTTTGGGTAGCTAGTCCGTCGATTTGGTGAATTGAGCAAAGTAATTCAAAAGACGACGCGACATACATCTTGAGAATATAGGGTGTTCGTCTTGAGTCGCGCCTGCCGGACAAAGGTCCGTTGACAGCATCGACATCCAGCGCCAGTCCCGGCAGCTGTTTATCGCTGTTCGAGAAGCCATATCTCAAGAATTTTGCAGCCAAGCGCTGGATAAGCCATAATTGAACAATGGATGAATGCATTAGTTCAGTTTGTCTGAGCAGTTGCTTCCATTGCGACGTGCAAAAATTCAGGAAGATCTAAGTTCTACGAAAATTCTCGTATTTTCGATGCTATCGATCATGCGGCGCACCATAAATGCAGATTGAAACAAAAAAAACGAGTACCGCGAAGAAGTCAAGCAGACGCCGACGCGGGATTTATGTGCTGCCGAACCTGTTGACAACAGGGGCGCTTTTCTTTGGATTCTTTTCGATCATTCAGGCGACACTCGGTAAGTTTGAAATTGCCGCAGTTGCAATTCTGATTGCGACTGTACTGGACGGGCTTGATGGCAGAGTTGCACGACTGACCAACACAACGAGTGATTTCGGCAAAGAATATGACAGTCTGGCTGATGTGATCAGCTTCGGACTTGCTCCGGCACTGGTGGTGTTTGAGTGGACAGTTTCAAGTCTTGGCAAGGTTGGATGGCTCTGTGCGTTTCTTTACGTTTCTGCAACTGCCTTGCGGCTGGCCAGGTTCAATACACACTCAGCCCCCAATCAGAATTACTTTCAGGGCATGCCGTGTCCTATGGCTGCAGCATTTTTGGTTACCTGGATGTGGGTAATTCATACAGGTTGGGGCGGTGAAATTGCACTCGTTGCTGAGATGACAACGGTCATCGTTGTGATTCTCGCGCTTAGTATGGTGAGTGCGGTTCCGTATCCCAGTTTTAAGAATTTCGGTGTTAGAGGGCGCGTGCCGTTCGTTACAAGCATTTTGATGGTATTTGGTATTACACTGATTTCTTTT
>JAJDZL010000171.1 GCA_022824665.1 Gammaproteobacteria bacterium
GTGGCGAAGTTGGGGTAGAAATCGCGAAAATCGCGCCCGATCACGCCAGATTAAGCTGTTTCGAGGAGGATTTTGGGGATTTTTTATTTCATGCCTCTGTAACCACTTGGATCAGTGGGCAATTTTGACAGCGCAATCGCCTCATAATCCATGGATTGGTGCCCTTGTCGAATACACTTGGATTCAGCAATGGAAAAATCGCAAGTCGAAACCGCCTGGGCGACCGAGAACAAAATTTCACCTTGGGTAATCTTCTATTCACACACATAGATAGAGCAGCGATGTCCAAGGCTGAAAACGCTACCAGTGATCGGTAGATACATCAGCGAGTATCGATGCAGCAGACTGTTCAGCCGCGGTCCAACTCGGTTTTTCAATCGTCATCTGACAGGCGAATTTCTTTGGTTGTTCCATTGCTGCCGTTTGGTGCGTGTCATAAGGGCATCTTAAACGAGAGTCGCCGACTTTTTGAATACACAGTGTTGCTTAGAAACTGATGTCCGGTTCGGAACACTCAATCTCGAAAAGATTGCGTGATGATCGGTGAGATGGACATTCAATCAAGTGATGCCATACGGTCTTTGCTTGAACGATTTGAATCCAACCCCAGCAGATAGATATCATCAAATCCCTGCTTCACTCGACCCGAAATGTGATGACACGAAACTGAGAACTGTTCCTATTATTGCCAGCTCTTTTTAGCCATCCAAAATCCACTGCAGGAGAAGATTATTTTGAATGTTATAGAGCTCGCAATTTTGCGGTTCCGTTTCGAATGAAAGGGTGGAAAAACGGTTTTTCCGAGCAAATGGCGCTCTTGCAGAGCTGCGTACTGAGTACTCGAACAAGCGGACTTATCTCGCAATATCGCGATTAATTTTGCCTTTTGCAGGAAGGGCAGAGTAACATATTCTGTTTTGCCAAAATAAAATCTTAATCCGTGCAAGAGAACAAAATCACCGTCCGCGGGGCCAGGACACACAATCTGAAAAATATTTCAGTCTCATTGCCGCGCAACAGTCTGAACGTGATTACCGGACTTTCCGGTTCTGGAAAATCCTCGCTCGCCTACGATACGATCTATGCTGAAGGTCAGCGCCGTTATGTCGAATCCCTGTCCTCTTATGCTAGACAGTTCCTTTCGCTCATGGATAAACCCGATGTTGACTCAATCGAAGGCCTGTCTCCCGCGATCAGCATCCATCAGCAAGCGGCCCGATTCAGTCCTCGTTCAACAGTTGGTACCGTAACCGAGATCTATGACTACCTGCGTCTCCTTTATGCAAGGGTTGGGGAGCCGCGCTGCCCTGATCACCATACGGTACTATCCGCCAAGCCTGTTTCAGAAATCGTCGATTTGATTCTGACACTGCCGGAAAAAACGCGCATCGCAATTGTGTCACCACTGGTGCGGGACCGTAAGGGTGAGCATGAACAGACCATTGCAGAGTTAAAGAAAAATGGCTACGTTCGCCTTCGCATTGACGGCGAGGTATATGAAATCGAAAATGTGCCAAAACTCGACAAAAACATCAGCCATTCAATCGATGTAATCGTTGATCGCATCATCATTCAGCGAAATGTTGAACAGCGACTGGCGGATTCAATCGAAAACGCGACCGGACTTTCCGGCGGGCTGGTCATGTGCTGCAAAGTCGATCAGGATGGCATGATGGAAGCGCAAGGCGAAGTCTACAGCACCCAGTTTGGCTGCCCCTACTGCGGCTACGTGCTCGATGAGCTGGAACCAAGAATTTTTTCGTTCAATAACCCGCGCGGTGCCTGTCCAGCCTGCAACGGGCTCGGCACCACATCGAGCTTCGATGAAGAAAGAATCGTTGTCAATCCCGAGCTTAGCATCTCCTCCGGCGCGCTGGCCGAATGGAACAGTCGGCATGGATATTACTACAGCATGCTTGAATCGCTGGCCAAGTACTACAGGTTTGATTTAGACCAGCCATTTAACTCACTTTCCGATCGAATCCGACACATCGTTCTGCATGGCAGCGGCCAGGAAAAAATCCCAATGCGATACCTCAGTCAGAGCGGTAAAACCTACCGAAGCTACCGGGTGTTTGAGGGCGTCATTCCCAATTTTGAGCGACGGCTGCAGGAATCAGGTTCTGACGCGGTACGCGACGAGCTCACAAAGTACCTCGACACGCGACCCTGTGTCGAGTGCAATGGCAGTCGGCTTGCTGTGGGCCCAAGAAACGTATTCGTTGACAATCGCCCAATCCACGACATCACGAAGCTGAATGTCGCAGAAGCACTCTCTTTGATTGAGACAATATCTTATGAGCAGCACAAGAAAACCGTCGCAGAGCGCATCGTCAGAGATATCAGCAAGCGGCTTGAATTCCTGGCAAGTGTCGGGCTGACCTATGTGACACTTGAGCGCGCGACGAACACCCTTTCAGGCGGTGAGCTGCAGCGTATTCGACTGGCTTCGCAGGTCGGTTCCGGACTCGTTGGCGTTACCTATGTGCTGGACGAACCCTCAATTGGATTGCATACACGGGATAACCAGCGCCTGTTGGACACATTGCACAAGCTAAGAGACATTGGCAACACGCTGATTGTTGTTGAACACGACGAGCATACGATCCGCAGTGCTGATTTCGTCGTCGATCTTGGCCCACGGGCCGGCGCCGAAGGCGGTCAAATCGTTGCAGCCGGCACCGCCCAAGAGATCCAGGAAACGCCCGAATCGCTGACTGGCGCATACCTAAGCCGGGCGAAGGAGATTTCACTACCGCTATTTCGTACGCCATTTGACCCCGAACGCGTACTTCGCATCGAAGGCGCCAGAGGCAACAATCTCAAACACCTGAACGTCAACATCCCGCTCGGTCTTTTTTCTTGCGTTACCGGCGTATCCGGTTCCGGCAAGTCAACCCTGATCAATGAAACAGTCTATCCGGCAATCGCCGCCAGGCTGAATCGCACCAAATTGAATGCTGCAGGACATGATCGCATCACTGGAATCAATATGGTCGACAAGATCATTCGCATTGATCAGCAGCCCATCGGACGCACCCCGCGATCGAATCCTGCAACCTATACCGGTCTTTTTGGCCATATCAGAACGCTGTTCACAAGAACTGTTGAAGCCCGCGCGCGAGGCTACAAGCCGGGGCGATTTTCGTTCAATGTGCCGGGCGGGCGGTGTGAGTCCTGCAAAGGGGACGGACTGGTGCGGGTCGAAATGCACTTTTTGCCGGATATGTTTGTCCGCTGCAAGGTTTGCGATGGCACGCGATTTAACCGGGAAACTCTGGAGGTAACCTACAAGGGGCTTAATATCGCGCAGGTGCTGGCTTTATCGGTTGCTGAAGCGCTGCCATTATTCGATGCGGTGATACCGATTGCCAAAAGACTTCGAACACTCAAGGACGTCGGGCTCGACTACATTCGCCTGGGCCAAAGTGCAACGACGCTATCCGGTGGTGAAGCGCAGCGCGTGAAACTGTCGCTGGAGCTGTCAAAAAGTGATACCGGAAAAACACTTTACCTGCTCGATGAGCCAACGACGGGTTTGCATTTCGAAGATATCAAGCAACTCCTTTCTGTATTGCTGGAATTACGTGACCGGGGCAATACGGTGATTGTGATTGAACACAATATGGAAGTCATCAAATGTGCTGACTGGGTGATTGACCTTGGGCCGGAAGGCGGTGCCGAGGGCGGCTATATCACTGCGCTCGGCTCACCTGAAGAGGTCGCAGCCAACGAAAGCTCACACACCGGAAAGTGTCTGGCCGAGGTGCTTGCGCATCACAGGCCGGATAAAGAACCCGCTCAATTGGCGGTTGCCGGCGACACCTTGCAGCGCGTGCGCTGACAGGCTGAGCGTGACCCGTCAACAAATATTGACAGCAACAAACTCCCATTCCTGTATAAATGTTGCTCTGAGTATTTGCGAACCAAATGAACGCTAATCAATTCTTAAGGAATGAGCCTTTATGACGAACAAACTTCCGCCCGACATTGACCCACTCGAAACCCAGGAGTGGCTTGAAGCACTATCGAGCGTGATCGAGCGCGAGGGTCACGAACGGGCTCATTTTCTGATTGAACAGTTAATTGACAGTGCGAGACGTTCCGGTGTACACATTCCACATCGGCCGACCACTGCGTATGTCAACACGATTGGACTGACGCAGGAAGAGCGCAGCGATGGTGATCATGCTCTTGAATGGCGAATTCGCTCATTGATTCGCTGGAACGCGCTGGCGATTGTCGTGCGCGCCAATCGCGCCTCAAGCGAACTCGGCGGGCATATTGCGAGCTTTGCGTCGTCGGCCACCCTGTATGACGTTGGCTTTAATCACTTCTGGCACGCGCCAAGTGAAACTCATGGTGGCGACCTCATCTTTATCCAGGGGCATTCTGCACCTGGCATTTATGCACGTGCTTATCTTGAAGGCCGGCTTGACGAAGATGACCTTGACCGCTTCAGGCGTGAAGCAGATGGAGACGGCTGGCCATCCTATCCGCATCCGCGCCTAAAGCCTGATTTTTGGCAGTTTCCGACCGTCTCAATGGGGCTTGGGCCGATTATGGCGATATATCAGGCGCGCTTTATGAAGTATTTGCACAACCGCGGCTTTTGCGATACGTCGAACCGAAAGGTCTGGGTTTTTGTTGGTGACGGTGAGATGGATGAGCCGGAGTCGATCGGGGCACTGTCGCTCGCCGGGCGCGAAAAGCTCGACAATCTGATCTTTGTCGTCAACTGCAATCTGCAAAGGCTCGATGGCCCGGTGCGCGGCAACGGCAAAATTATTCAGGAACTTGAGGGTGATTTTCGGGGTTCCGGCTGGAATGTGATCAAGCTCATCTGGGGATCGTACT
>JAJDZL010000186.1 GCA_022824665.1 Gammaproteobacteria bacterium
CAGGTGATGTGGAACGATAAGTACAAGGGACGGGTTGCTGTGTATGACTACTATTTTCCGACGATGCAATTGATTGCCATTTCAATGGGTATTGCGCCGGATAATATTTCCATGGACAATCTTCCCGCAATTCGTGAAAAACTGCTCGAAATGCGGCCCAATGTCAAAATGATCGGTGATATTGTCAGCGTTCAAAATGCGCTGGTCAACGGTGATGTAGATGTTATCTTGAATGCAGCAGAGTTTGCGGTTTCGGGGTTGATGCCGACCTTGCCGCATCTTGACTGGACCATTTTTGAGGAAGGCGGCCTGATGTGGGCACAGGGCCTCAGCATCATGAAAGATTCCAACAACAAAGATATGGCGTTGGAATTCGTCAAGTACATTGTCAGCCCGGAAGGTCAGAGCAGACTGGCGACATCGGAATGCTATTGGGCGATGCCGGCAAATTCAAAGACGATGCTCGCGGATGATCAAAAGGAAATTCTGCGTTGGGATGAACAGCCTGGTTTCCTTGCCCGTTCAGTTCCCTCAACAATCAGTCAGCCGGATATTGATGCGGAAATGCTGGACATGTGGACGGAATTCCTGCAGAATTAACGATTGTTCAAACCTGAGCACATGGGTTTAGAGACCACAGGGTTGCGCTGATCAATTGACGAAAGCAACGAATGCTGTCAGGTAAACAAAATTTGCACCTCGAAGCGCTGCTGAACTGCCTGAATTTCAGGTCGTGGTTGGCAGCGCTTCGACATTTTTTGCGTTTTTCACTGATATACACTTGTAGGTCAGCTAAAGTGTATTGATCTTTATGTCGCAAGCAAAACAGCCACGTCACTTGAACCTTACCAGGTGGGCAATTCACCCGGCTTTGTGGTTTACCGTGGTTTTCTTTGCTGTCCCGCTGGCGGTGATGCTGACGGTCAGTTTCTGGCAGCGCGTTTACGGAAAGCTGACAGCAACCTGGGATCTCGCGAACTACATCAAATTTTTTGGCCGGGACTATCTGGTTGAATCTTTATTCAATTCGATCGAAGTAACCCTGCTGACCACAGTTCTCAGTATTGTGCTGGCTTATCCACTGGCATACGCGCTTGCCTACAAAGTTGCACCGAGGTTTCAGAGAATAATTTTGCTGTTAGCTGTGATGCCCTTCTGGACGGCGTATGTTGTGCGCTCCTACAGCTGGCTGCTGGTGATTTCTGAAAATGGCGTGATCAATGTCTTTCTTACAGGCTTGGGATTGATCGATCAGCCGCTTGAGATGGCATATAGCCGCGGTGCAACTGTGCTGGGGTTCGTACACTTCTTTACGATGCTGATTACGCTGACGATTTATGCAAATCTTGTTCAGATAAAGCCGTCGTACCAAAAGGCGGCAGCTGATCTTGGCGCGAGCCCGCTGCAGGTGTTTCTCAGAATTACCCTGCCGCTCAGCATTCCTGGTGTTGTGGTTGGCGCGTTTATTGCATTCGTGATCGCGATTGGAGACTACATCACCCCACAAATTCTAGGGGGCGGCACTGAAGTGCTTGTTCCGCAGGCGATCATGCTGCAAGTCTCTCGGGCGGCCAACTTCCCGATGGCTTCGGTGATGAGCGTCACACTAATGATCGTTGTGATAGTTGTGTACCTGATTTCTGCCAAGCACATGAAAATGGAAAGAGTCTGATGACAAGTTGGCTCAAATCAGCACCGTTTTATGCCTATATCGGCATCGCGCTGATATTCATTTATCTGCCGGTTGCGATATTGGTTCTCTTTTCGTTTCAGGATGGCACGCTGCCCGTGCCGCCGTTTAACGGACCGAGTTTGCAATGGTATGAAAAGATGTTTGAAAATGAGCGTCTGCTGGACGCACTTTTCAACTCAATCTCAGTTGCGATACTTTCTTCGCTGGTTACAACCTTGCTGGGATTTTTGGCGGCGTATGGTATGGCCAAGCGGTTGCCCAGATTTGCCGGTGGCATTCGATTCATACTCATGGCACCTTTGACGGTTTCGTATTTGATTATTGGCATTGGATTGCTGATCACGCTGAATATTTTCGGGATAGCCAAGTCTCTGATTGCTGTGGGCGTCGGCCATGCGGTGATTAATCTGCCACTTTGTTTTGCAATCATTTATTCCCAGTTCGGGGATCACATGAAAAATATTGATGCAGCGGCGAGGGACTTGGGAGCCAGCGATTTTCAAACCATGGTGCGGGTGATTGCACCGATTATGAAACCGTCTTTATTTGCAGCATTTTGCCTGTCGGCGACGCTATCGTGGGATGAATTTATCATCGCTTTCCTGTTGAGCCGTTTCGAAGTAACCCTGCCGGTTATCATCTTTGAAATGCTGCGTGCGGGGCTGACCCCTGAAGTGAATGCTGCAGGCACCGTGGTGTTTGCGATTTCCTTTACTATTGTGGCTTTAGCGGCCATCGTTATGATGATAGGAGTTAGGGAGAAAAAATGAACAACGAACCCTTGGTAGTCCTTGACAGTGTCAGTAAATTCTACGGTGACGTTATCGCTGCAAACGATGTTAGCATGAACATTGCGCAGGGTGAGTTTCTCGTTCTGCTTGGTCCGTCCGGAAGCGGAAAAACAACCATACTTTCGATGATGGGAGGCTTTACGATTCCATCTAAAGGGAAGATCTCAATTGCCGGAGAAGACGTGACCGACATGTCACCGGCGTTTCGTCCGACTGTCACCGTATTCCAGGACTATGCCTTGTTTCCGCACATGAGCGTGCTTGACAATGTTGCTTTTGGGCTGCTAATGAGAAAGGTCTCTAAACAGGATCGGATCAAGCGCGCCGAGGAGTCGCTCGATAAGGTGGGGTTAACAGGTTTCGGAAAGCGGGGCATCCACCAACTGTCCGGCGGTCAGCGTCAACGTGTTGCGCTCGCGAGAGCCATTGCCGTTGAACCGGCAGTTTTGCTGCTCGATGAACCGCTGGGTGCACTGGATTTAAAAATCCGGCACCAAATGCAGGAAGAACTGGTACATCTGCAGCAGAATTTGAATGCTACATTTGTTCACGTTACCCATGATCAGGAAGAGGCCATGAGTATTGCCGACAATATTGCCCTGATCAATCATGGCGGGATCGAGGACTATGGGCCGCCGGAGCGTATTTATCTGCGTCCGGCAACACTTTTCACCGCAAAATTCATGGGTGAAAGCAACATCATCAGCGCTGAAATATCCGGTCAGGACGATGATCTGGTGAAGCTCAGCACAAAATTTGGTGAAATTGCGTTACCGGGTGCCGGGGAATCGGGCGCAGAGCGTAGTGTAGTGCTCAGACCGGAACAGATCAAGATCGGTACTCACGATGCGTCCGAGCGGTTAATCGCGCTGGGTGAGTGCAAAGTGTCGGAGATTATTTTTCAGGGTACTCATAAGGTTCTGTATGCCCAGGGCGGGCAGGGTATGGACACTCACATTCAACTCAGGGCCGCACCGGATTTTGCAGTTGTGGTGGGCGACATGCTGGAGATTTATGCCGAAGCGTCGGATGCGGTTTTATTAACGCATTGACTTCAATGACCCGGCAAGGGTCACATCCACCGACTGCCTGCAGGCATCATTTGGGGACATTCAGCGATTGATTTTTGTTGCGAGTTTGCAATATCCTCATTGACTTCGGTCGCGCCACTCAGTTGACCTTGCGACCGCTTCTGAAAACTTTTCCACCCGGTCCTGTCGCACTGGCGAGGGTGTATAACGCCGGGTCTGAGTATCGTCTTCGCGATCAAGGATTTGGTCGGCACCCGCCAATTGAGCAGTACCGACGGCGGTAATTTCCGAAAACGACTTGACCGCGACGCTTTTCTCGAGGCTGTCTGCCAAAAACTGGCAAAAATACGGGTTAACCGACACGCCACCGTCAATCGAAATTTCATCGCCGACCTCAGTGAGCGATGACATGGCCCGTATGACCTCCGCCGTGCGCAGGGCAACGCCTTCAAGGATTGACTGCATCATGTCAGAACGAGAGGTGTCGTGGGACAGTCCCACCCACAATCCAGCCGCGCGCCGGTCCCAGTGAGGGCAGGCCAGCCCGGACAGGGCTGGAACAAAGGCCAGGTCTCGATCGATGGCCGCCCGTTGCTTAAACGAGTTGAGTGTTGAGTAGTCTTCAAAAAGTCGCAGGCTCCGTGCCCATTCAATGGCGGACCCGGCACTATATACCCCACCGTCCAATGCATACACCGCATCGCCAGCCGCGTGTTTCCAGGCCACAGTTGGCAGCAGTCCCTGCTCCGGTGATCGCAGTGCCTTGTGACCGGTAACAGTCAGCGCGAATGCACCGGTGCCGAAGGTGATTTTAGCGTCGCCGGCCTGACGGCAGCCGTGACCATAGAGTGAAGCCTGCTGGTCAACAACACTGGCTGTAATCGGAACGCGTTTCTTGCCGATAAGCACTGTTCCCAACATCCCCGTCGTGGGTACGATTTCAGGCAGTGTGCTGATTGGGACGCCAAACAGCTCACAAAGCGTTTCGTCCCACTGACCGGTTTCAAGATTCATCAGTGAGGTGCGCGATGCGGTTGTGATATCTGTTTTGTATTCTCCTGCGAGACAATCCAGAAAATAAGCATCCGTGGTACCCAATCTGAGTTTACCCTGATTCAACAATTGACGCGCGTCAGGGATGCTGTTCAAAATCCATGCCAGCTTGCTGGCTGAGAAGTAGGAATCAAGCGGCAGGCCCGCCCGATTCATCACTTCGTCGCTGACACCGTTTTTGATCAGGCGTTCAATGACTGCAGCCGTACGATTGTCCTGCCAGACAATGATTTGCGAAACAGGCTCAAGCGTATCCGCGTGCCAGGCAAGGCAGCTTTCCCCCTGATTGTCGATCCCTATGGCGCTAAGATTATTTGTGGAGTCAATGGCGGTTCGGATATTGGCGAGCACTTCCAGCGGATTGTGCTCCACCCATCCTGACTGGGGATAGTACTGCTTGTGACGCGATACTGAGGTAATCGCAGCATGGTCATTGGCGTTCACCGCGAGTGCGCGAGTGCTGGTGGTCCCCTGGTCGATGGCAAGTATAGTCATGGCGTCAGCACGATGGTTCAAATGTCAGCTTTAGGCGCTTCGGTTTCGATGAGAATATATCATCGGGAAGCGCCACAGCTACCTGCTTTTCCGGTCGCGCCCGGACGCGTTTCGAAACGATTGGAGAATCGTTCACTTTTAGATGCAGCGTCCCTTTGGCTTCACTGGAAAATCGCACGCAAAGCGCAGCATCTTTGGCCGGTCTGGGATCGACGCTCAGCCGTTGCGGAATGACATAACGAATCACCGGTTCAGCAGACTCAATAGCGATGGCGTTATTTGGTGAAGGCAGATTGCCGGCCAGGGACTGGACGATATGGTCTGCTGTTGTGATGCCGTCATGCCAGCAGCGCCCGGATGTATCAGCCGGGTGTACCATATTGCCTGCTGCGAAAAATCTCGCATCGGAACAGCGGCCGAATTGGTCAGTTACAGGGGTGCCGAATACTGGATTGACATCGATGTGTCCCATACATGCCAGGCTGGCTTCAGCTACAAACCGCCCACAGAAAACAACACCATCACAGGCAATTTTTTCAACGCTGTTTTCGCCGCGACGTACGAGCACGCCACTCACCCGGTCGTTGCCTTCAATCGCAATGAGTTGTGTGTTCATCTCTAAGCGAACGCCAAGCAGCCGAGGCAGCCAGACTGATGCTCTCCAGGCTGTGGGTCGGCTGTGCTCCTCAAGCATCGCAACTGGACGGATTTTTGCATGTCGACAGCTCAGCAGTGCGGAAAAAGAAACCAGTTCAGTACCGGTGATAACCGGACGCATAAACGGCCTTTGTGATTTAAGGTACACCATCGACTGCAGTGCGCCGGTGGTCAGCACACCCATCGGGCGAGTGCCGGATATCAGCCGGGCAGATCTCGGCGTTTCCCGTGCTCCGGTCGCGAGAAGCACTCTTGCTGCTTCAATTTGAGCAGGCCCTGCCGGAGTTGTAACCTGCAGCATGGGTCCTGGCTCGATTTGCACAACACTGGTTTCGGTACGAATGTCCACCCCGGCTGCGTCGGCCGCTTGCTGGAGTCGTAACGCGTATTCCGGCCCTTTGAGAATTCGCTGAAATTCAGGCCATCCAAACGGCGGATGCCCGCAGTGGCGAGGGATGCCGCCGGCCGCCGCTTCGCGCTCCAGCACTACAACACGTTTGACACCTGAGTTTCTGAGCCGAATTGCTGCACCAAGACCGGCTGGCCCGGCGCCGACAATGGCAACATCACACTGGATTGCGGGCGCACTCATGACGAAATTCCAGCCACCTCAGATACCAAGCGGGCAGTCGAGATGGCCTTGAGTTAATTCGCTCAATTCGGCACTGCAGTAGAATCCCTGACAGCGTCCCATGGTCGCACGGGTTCGGCGTTTCAGACCGCTTAGCGAGCGCGCCGGAAGCGGGCCCAGAAGGGCGTTTTTTATTTCGCGGCGGGTAACCAGCTCGCAATGACAGACAATGCCACCGTTGTCAGGCCGCATCCAGTCGCGTTGCCCGGCCTCGCTGATTTGCGGAACGCTCGGCCACTGGATGCTGTCCGGTGTGTCCGCAGCCGATTGATCACCCAGAATCAATTTAGCTGCGCGCCGGGCAATTCCGAGCGCTGCGCTGAGCCCCGTTGAGCGGATGCCTCCAATACACAGATATTGCCGCTTGCTATCTGCTTCAAGCTGGTAGTCGCGTGCATCAGTTGCAGGCCGAATCCCCGCGTAGACACCGGTTATGCTGTGCTCCTTTAGGCCTGGCACGATGCTTTCGCCGACTGATTTCAGCCGACTCAGAGTTGCCGTGTCAACACTCGCGTCAGCGCGACTTTCCTGATCTTCCGCAGTGGGACCAACCAGCAGGTTGCCAAAGATTGTGGGACATATAACGATGCCCTTGGTGGTTTCCTGAGGAGTTGGCAGGATGATGGTATCCGTCAACTGATTGGCCGACTTGTCATAGACCAGAAACTGGCCCTTGCGCGGCCGAATCCGGAACCGTGGCTCGCCAATCAGCTGGTGATGCAGCTGATCGCCGTATAAACCGGCTGAGTTAACCAGCCAACGTGCCTGCAGTTCGCCCTGGCTGGTTGCCACGCGCCATCGGTTACCATCGAATTCGCCTGTGTGTACTTCGCAATGATGCAGGAACTCGGCGCCGTGTGCCAGTGCCTGGTGCAGGTAGGCCAGGGGCGTCGACCACGGGTCAAGCAGACTTTCACCGGGGATGTGAACAGCCCTTGTGAAGCCTGTTCCGAGCGCGGGCACTTGGGCGCGGGCGGCGTCCGTACTGATCTCGGCCACATCTTTGACCCCATTCGCATGAGCCTTGGCTACGATGGCATCGATTCTTGCCGCCTGCTCGTGGTCCCATGCCAGGACCATGGCTCCTGTTTTCACGAGCGGTAAATTCAGACGGCTTTGAATTTCCAGAAACTCTCGATATCCGTCCGCGATGCACCCTTGTTCGACTGAGTTTGGCGGTGCATCAAAACCGGTGTGCAGGATGGCACTGTTGCCTTTGCTCGCACCTTCGAGTATGTCTGCCTCTTTTTCTGCGAGTATGACATGCGCGCCTGCCAGGGCAAGCCTTCGGGTTACGGCACACCCTACGACTCCGCCGCCCACGACCAGCACATCACACAATTGCCGAGCTGAAGTGTTGGTCTGCCGGGCCGGTTCGCAATACTCGGAAACTGGAGGTGAATTGAGTTCCGCAGTCATATTTCCGGCAAAGCAAATCCGCTACTGAAGCTGCTTTTTATAGATAAAATGAGCCTCTGACATTTGTGAAATCGGTTTTTTACAGGGATTTTGCCAAATCAACGGCTCAACGAAAAGCAATATACTCGGAATTATTCATGCGATTAAGACAAAAGCATTTCCAGGATAGCTTGAGCACGGCAACCGGTGTATTGAGTCAGCCGACTATAAGGAGCGCAGTCGGTCGTTGCTATAGGTTCGCCGCTTAATGACGCGCCTGGTCGAGTCAGCGGCTCAGCTGACAAGTCTTTGAGCCATGTTATGGGCCCTCATCCAGACTGTCAGATTCAATTTGATCAATCATGCGATTCGCGACCGATGACATTTGACCGTTCCGTAAACCCCCTGGCTTAGCAGCAGATTCCTTAAAACGACTGTCGTTATGCCCACTTTTATCGTCAACTATGTCCGGATCGTAGACGCGATTTCCACACGTTTCGGACGCATTGCAATGCTTCTCATCTTTGTGATGATCGGGACTTTGCTGCTGGACGCGATTACGCGCAATGTGATTGAAATTCCGCTTTTCTGGTGTGTCGAGCTCGCCCAGTTTACCTTGGCCGCCTACTACATTATGGGTGGCGCCTATTCCATGCAACTTGAAACCCATGTCCGTATGGATCTCTTATATGACCGGCTGTCCGAACGCAATAAAGCGCGCATGGACAGTTTTACTGCGATTTTTCTGGTGGTGTATTTGATCGTACTGTTAATCGGTTCCATCTCCAGCACGATCTATGCGATTGAAACCAATCAGCGGCTTTTTTCGATGTGGAACCCGTCGGTGATTCCGATCAAGGTCATCATGGTACTTGGGATTGTTCTGATGCTGCTGCAGGCTTTTTCTATATTCTTTAAAGATCTTGCCAAGGCGCGCGGCGTGGAGATGGCATGAGCTACGAAGCAATCGCAATTCTCATGTTTGCCTCGATGCTGCTGATGCTGCTGACCGGGCAGCGGGTGTTTGCCGCAATCGGCATTGTTTCCACAGTGGCTGCATTGCTGCTGTGGGGAGAAGGCGGCGTGGAAATGCCGTTCACCGCTGCATTCAAACTCTTCAAATGGTATCCGCTGCTGACACTGCCGCTGTTTATTTACATGGGGTACATCCTGTCAGAATCAGGCATTGCCGATGATCTTTACCGGATGTTCCACGTTTGGTTTGGCGGATTGAAAGGCGGGCTGGCGGTTGGCACAATCGGGCTTATGGTCGTGATTTCGGCCATGAACGGGCTCAGCGTGGCCGGGATGGCTATCGGTGCCACCATTGCTTTACCAGAAATGCTGCGGCGAGGCTACGACAAGATCATGATCACAGGCGTGGTGCAGGCCGGCAGTTCTTTAGGGATTTTGGTCCCGCCCAGTGTGGTACTCGTGCTCTACGGCATGATTGCACGGGAATCAGTCGGCAAGCTATGGCTGGCCGGTGCTTTGCCCGGGCTGATGATGGCAGCCCTTTTCATTATCTACATCGTTATTCGATGCCGCGTGCAGCCACACCTCGGCCCGACCGTCAGCGAAGCAGAAAGAAATCTGCCCATGGCAGAAAAGCTCAGATTATTGCGCGCCGGGATCATTCCTTTTCTGATCTTTT
The DNA here is from genome assembly GCA_022824665.1 of Gammaproteobacteria bacterium. GTDB lineage: Bacteria > Pseudomonadota > Gammaproteobacteria > Arenicellales > JAJDZL01 > JAJDZL01. The sequence continues at coordinate 9,404 of JAJDZL010000186.1, forward strand.
TCTTTATGACGGGACTTTTCGTCATGGGAATAACGAGTTTGGTGGAAAGCTCTGCTGTGGGTGCCACTGCGGCGACATTGGCCGCACTGGTCAAGCGTCGCCTCAACCGCAAGGTCTTGGAGGAAACCGTCCGCAAGACCCTGGGAATTTCATGCATGTTCATGTGGATCATTCTGGCCGCGCTGTGTTTCGGGGCTGTCTTTGATGGCATTGGGGCGGCCCGCGCCATCGAAACGCTGTTCGTTACGCGATGGAATCTGACGCCCTGGGAAGTGTTGATTATGATGCAGCTGTCGTATCTGTTCATGGGTATGTTCCTGGACGATACAGCAATGCTTGTTATCGTGGCGCCGCTTTATGTGCCGCTGGTCAAGATATTGGGATTTGATCCCGTATGGTATGGCGTGCTCTACACGATCACCTGCCAGATTGCCTACATGACGCCGCCATTCGGGTACAATCTTTTTCTAATGCGTGCCATGGCGCCGCCTGAAATTACGCTGGTCGATATTTATCGTTCGATCACGCCTTTCGTGCTTGTCATGATTATCGCGTTAATTCTGGTGATGGTTTTTCCGCAGATTGCACTGTGGCTGCCAGGCCAGATTTATACCAGGTGATATTTCCGGATATAACGGTCGATCACTTGTAAATTTACTTTGGAGGTAGCAAAATGACTAAAAAAGATAATTCTGTTCAACCGGCAAATAATGAGCGCCGAAATTTTGTAAAACAGGTTGGCGCGGGCACTGCCGGTATTCTTGCTGCGGGAACCGCACCTTATGCGTTCTCACAGAGCAACCCCATCAAGTGGCGATTGCAGTCCTATTCCGGTGCGCCACTGGGTGCGCATGTGGTACTGCCTCAAATCGAGGCCTTCAACAAGGTCGCCCATGGTCAGATGGAAATTGAGCTGTACTATGCAGATCAGCTGGTGCCCACTGACGAGTTATTCCGGGCCATGCAGTCCGGTGCGCTGGATGCGGTACAAAGCGACGATGCGACCATGGCGTCGCCGGTCGATATCAGTGTATTTGGAGGGTATTTCCCGTTCTCGACCCGGTACAGTCTGGATCTGCCGGTGCTGTTCAAGTACTACGGTTTGGATGAAATCTGGGCTGAAGCATACGGTGAGGTCGAAGGTGTAGAGTGGATCAGCGCGGGTGCCTGGGACCCACTGCATATCTTTACCAAGGATCCGATTAATTCGCTTGCTGATATGAAGGGTAAACGGGTATTCGGCGTACCCACTGCGGGCAGATTCCTTTCGCGCTATGGCCTGGTTCCGGTAACGTTACCCTGGGATGACATTGAAGTCGCAATCGGTACCGGTGAGCTAGACGGCGTTGCCTGGTGCGGATTTACAGAAGCCTATGAAGTTGGTTGGGCAGATGTTTGTAACTACGCCTTGCTGAACAACGTCACCGGCGCCTGGTGTGGCTCCTACTTTGCCAATACCAAGAGCTGGAATGCGTTGCCGACGCATCTGCAGGAACTGTTTAGAATGTCCTGCAATGACTCGCATTATTATCGCCAGGTCTGGTATTGGGGCGGCGAAGCCCAGTTAAGGGTCGAAGGTGAGAAAATGGAGCTGACCACAATCCCTGCAGAGGAATGGGATCAGGTCGTCGCAGACTCCAAGGAGTTTTGGGAGGATCTGGCTTCTATCAGTCCTCGAACCCGTAAGGTGGTGGATGCGTTCCGTCGGTATTCCGAGGTTATGGACAAGGTTGGCGTACCCTATCGATACAGCTGATTTTCTGATC
>JAJDZL010000011.1 GCA_022824665.1 Gammaproteobacteria bacterium
AATTCAACCGCACCTGGTAACGGTTCTTTCAGACACTGCGCTGCGGGCCGCAGACCTGGACGAAGCCAAGGCGCAGGAAGCAATCAGAAAAGCAGAACGAGACTTGCAGGATAAGACCTCACAAATCGAGCTGGCCAAGGCTAAAGCGGAGCTCATTCAGGCGGCGGCGCAATTGCGCGCGGTTCAGAAACTCAGAAAATCAAATCGCTAGTTTAAAGCCAATCCAGCGATTTCGTCAATTGGGGACAGCCCGACCGATGCGGAGATACTGATTGACCACATCAGAAGCCATCATTCTCGCCGGTGGTCAAGGCGTTCGGATGCGCTCCAAACGCACAAAAACCTTACAGGAACTGGGTTCCAAACCGATGATTCGGTATATTGTCGATTGTGCAAGGAACACCGGCTTTGAGCGCATTCACATTGTCTACGGAGGTGATGGTGATGAGATTCGTAACCAAGTCCCTGACCGCGACATCAATTGGGTACATCAGGCCAGCCCGCTAGGCACCGGACACGCGGTGCAGCAGGCCATCCCTCACGTTGCCGAAGACTCGATTGTCTGTGTCCTTTACGGCGACATCCCATTCATTCAATCGGCAACCGTAGCAAGATTGATTGAACTTGCAAGTGCGCATACACTGGCGCTCCTTACCGCGGAGCAAAAAAATCCAACCGGTTACGGCCGGATTAAACGCGACAATAGCGGTGCATTAAAATTAATCATTGAGGAAAAGGATGCTTCGCCTGAAGAGAAGAAAATTTCTGAAGTGAATGCCGGTCCCATTGCTGCCAGAGCAAAACCTCTGGCGAGCTGGCTGCAATTGCTGAGAAACGAAAACTCGCAAAGCGAATATTACCTGACTGATGTGATCGGATATGCGGTTGCTGATGGGGTCGCCGTAGCAAGCTGCAAGGCATCGCAAGCTGACGAAACAGCCGGAGTAAACAGCCGGGTCGAACAGGCCCGTCTTGAACGGATATTGCAAATGAAACACGCAGAGCGACTGATGCAAGAAGGGGTGCAGCTTATGGACCCCGCAAGATTTGACCTGCGCGGGAATTGCAGTGCCGGTAAAGACTGTCGCATTGATGTCAACGTCATCATTGAAGGCAGTGTCACCCTGGCCGATGACGTGATGATTGAATCGAACAATGTCATCCGCGATAGCGTATTGGGGCCAGGGGTCACGATTCATCCAAATTGTGTGATCGAAGGTGCCGAAATCGGAGCGCACTGTACAATTGGACCATTCGCCCGAATACGTCCGGGAACGGTTATTGGAAAAAACGCCAAAGTGGGCAACTTCGTGGAAATCAAAGCATCTGCAATCGGTGATGAAACCAAGATCAATCATCACGCTTATATCGGCGATGCACAAATTGGCAATCGCGTGAACATTGGCTCAGGTGTGGTAACCTGCAACTATGATGGTAAAAAGAAACACCGAACCATCATTGGAGATCGCGTGTTCATTGGCTCCAATTGTTCTTTAGTCGCGCCGATTGAGATTTTAGCAGGTGCAATAGTCGGTGCCGGATCAACGATTTCAAAAAAAGTTAATGCGCGTGAACTTGTTGTCGAACGGGCAGCCGTACGCACCTTCAAACGAAACAGGTAGTTTGTTCAATACACTCAGCAAAACAGCTGCCCATTAATTCGACCGAACATCCCATAGCAGGCAAGAGAACAGCAATATGTGTGGAATCATCGGTGCAATTTCATCGCACAATGTCGTGCCAACCCTGGTGGACAGCATGCGACTCATGGAATATCGGGGCTATGATTCCTCGGGTATCGCCATCATTGACTCCGACGGTGAACTGAACCGTCGCCGCTGTGTTGGCAAGGTTGAAGTTCTTGCCAAACATTTAGACAATGGCAGCGAGCTCGCGGGCTCAATTGGTATTGGTCATACGCGCTGGGCAACGCATGGCGCAGCAGTTGAAATGAATGCCCATCCCATTATTTGCAAAAACCAGATCGCGGTTGTTTGCAACGGAATCATTGAAAATTACGAAGAACTCAAAGACAGACACCTTGCAGATGGTGAAGTCTACGATTCAGAAACCGACACGGAAGTCATTGTGCAGGAAATTTCCCGTGCGGTCGATAACGGCCTCAATTTTCTTGCAGCCGTCAGACAAACCGTCGACAAACTGGCCGGTTCGTTTGCGTTCGCTGCACTGTCGGTCAGCGATCCAAACAAATTTATTGTCGCCAAACGCGGCAGTCCGCTACTGATTGGACTCGGCGAAAGTGAAATATTTGTTGCTTCAGACGCAATCGCACTGGCAAAAATCGCAAATTCTGTCATTGTCCTTGAAAATGGTGATATCGCCGAGCTGTCAATACATCAGGAACCGATGATCCTTGATGAACACGGCGAGATCGTCAGACGCCAGGATCAGTCCATCCCTATTCGAGCAGAACTGATCGATCTCGCGCACCACTCGCATTACATGCAAAAAGAAATTTTCGAACAGGGGTCAGTCGTCGCCAACACACTGGAAGGAAGAATTACCAATGACCGAGTGATTGAATCGGCTGCTTTTGGCGAGCAGGCTCGCGCTATTTTTGACCAAATTGAGTCGGTACGGATTCTTGCCTGCGGATCAAGTTACTTCGCTGGAATGATTGGCAGGATCTGGCTGGAGTCTATGGGAATTCCCTGCGACGCGGAGATTGCCAGTGAATTCAGATATCGAAAACCCTTTGTACCGAAAAACTGCCTGGTCGTGCTGCTTTCGCAATCAGGGGAAACAGCCGATACTCTGGCCGCACAGGAACACGCGGTTAAACTGGGGCACAGGAACACCCTGGCGATCTGCAATTCGCCGGCAAGTTCGCTGACCCGCGTGAGTGATCTTGTCATGCACACCAAGGCAGGTCCGGAAATCTCAGTCGCGTCAACCAAGTCGTTTACCGCCCAGCTGGTGTCCTTACTGCTGTTGACTGTCGCGCTGGCAAAACGCCGTGGATTGACTGTCGATGAGGAAGCGAGCATCGTACACGAGCTTCGCGCCCTGCCTGCGCG
>JAJDZL010000200.1 GCA_022824665.1 Gammaproteobacteria bacterium
TAAACCTTAGCATGCTCTACTCCTTATGACCTGTTCAGTTCAGCTTCAAACAATGTGTGCCGGCGCCGGAATTCATTTCAAAATCCCCAAGCGCAAATGCCTCGTCGCGCGAAATATGTTCAATATAATCGGTTGACTGTATAAAGCGTTAATTCTGCTTCGATACCGAAGTTCAGAAATTGTTAAATTCAAGAAAACGAGCCCACTAAGGGTCACAATAATCAGTAGGAGGTGCAAATTGCGTTACACCCACAAACTTAAATCTCGAACAGTATTCGCATTCACTGCGTTATTTTTATTCTCAGGCAGTGCGTTTTCGGAAGGTACTCTAAATGTCTACAACTGGGCAGAATACATCGGCGAAGAAACGGTTGCTAATTTTGAGCAGGAATTCAATGTTGATGTCACATACGACAACTATGACTCGGTAGAAACTGTTGATGCAAAATTGTTGGCTGGCAACAGCGGCTACGATGTTGTGTCCCATTCCGGAACACAGATTGCCAAGTTAATCCCTACCGGTGTTATTACCAAGCTTGATTTAGACCGACTGCCGAATTTCAAGCATATGAGCAAAGAAGTGATGGGTCAGATCGCGGCCAACTGGGATCCGACCAACGAACATATCGTTCCATACATGTGGGGTACTCACGGGGTAACCTACAACGAGGATTTTATTCTCAGTGTTTATCCAGATGCTCCGATCGGTTCGATGGACTTGATTTTTGATCCGGCACACATGGAAAAAATTGCTGAGTGTGGCGTCGCTTTTCTTGATTCACCAACTGACATCATTCCGATGGCACTGGCACACTTGGGATTGGACCCCAGCTCGCAAAACCGCAAGGATTACCAGGCCGCGGAAGAAATGCTGCTCAAAGTCCGGCCTTACATTAAAACCTTTGACAATTATGCCTATCAGCGCATGGTTCAAAAGGAATTCTGTCTGGCCGTCACCTGGGGACCAGACGGATTGCTCGCGATTTCAACAGCTGAAGAGGCGGGCACTGATGTGGAACTTAAGTTCTTTTTGCCGCCCGGTGAAGGCAAGGCAAACTTGTGGGTTGACGGTTGGGTCATTCCGTCCGATGCAGCCAACGTTGACAATGCTTACCTGTTTTTGGACTACATGATGCGACCTGAGGTTGCGGCAGGGGACAGCAACTACACTTGGTATGCCACGGCAAATGCAGACGCGATTCCTATGATCGATCCTGCTGTAACGGGCAACGAAGCAAGTTTTCCTTCTGCAGAATCTGTTGCAATGATGTACACGCTTGCTGTTATTCCGCCGAAGGTTCAGCGGGCACGTACCCGAACCTGGACAAACTTTAAAACAGGCAACTGATTGCGGATGAGATCCTTTTGTTCAAAGGCCGGTTGGAAGGTTCGAGCCGGCCTTTGTCTGCAATCACACTGAATGACTTAAGGAGAGACTTGCCTTGAATACACAAACCGACAATAACAACCTGTTCGCCGATCAGCCCTGGCTGGACCCGGAAAGATCGCCGTTTGTGAAAATTCAAAGTCTGACCAAGACTTTCGGATCCTTTACGGCAGTATCGAGTGTTGATCTGGATATTTATGAAGGTGAGTTGTTTTCCTTGCTGGGCGGTTCCGGTTGCGGCAAGTCTACGCTGCTAAGGATGCTGGCTGGATTCGAAACACCGACTTCTGGCAATATTTTCATTGACGATACGGATATGTCGAATGTGCCGCCATATCAGCGCCCGGTTAACATGATGTTTCAGTCTTATGCTCTATTTCCACACATGTCTGTAGAACAGAATATTGCATATGGACTAAAGCAGGATGGCATTGCCAAGAACGATATCGCTGAACGCGTCGAGAACATGCTGACGATTGTTCAGCTGACCCAGTTTGCCAAGCGCAAACCGCACCAGTTGTCGGGCGGCCAGCGCCAGCGCGTTGCCCTGGCACGCGCACTGGTCAAAAAACCGAAAGTACTACTGCTTGATGAGCCACTCGGTGCATTGGATAAACGGCTGCGCGAGCAAACTCAATTTGAGTTGATGAATATCCAGGAACAGCTCGGCATTACTTTTATCGTTGTTACGCACGATCAGGAAGAGGCCATGACGCTGTCAACCCGAATTGCGGTCATGGACCAGGGGCGCTTTTCCCAGATTGGTACGCCAACCGACATTTATGAATATCCAGAAACCAGATTTGTCGCCAATTTCATCGGCAGTGCCAATATGTTTGAAGGCCGGGTTGTTGAAAATGGAGCAGACTATGTGACTGTGAAAACGGTTGGCTCTGACTTATCGTTTTATATCGATCACAGTGCGGCTGTCCGTGAGAATACGGCAGTCTGGGTGGCTTTGAGACCGGAGAAGATATTGGTCTCGGCGACACCACCTGAGGAACAATCCCAATACAACTCGGTGGAAGGTGTCGTCGATGACATCGGCTATCTGGGTAATTTTTCGATCTACAAGATCAGGCTTGCAAATGACAAGATCATTGAGATCACCCATCCGAATCAGTCTCGCCCAAAACATGGCAGCCATTTGGCGCAGTGGGAGGAAAAAGTGTACTTGAGATGGGCAGATCACAGCCCGGTGCTGCTGACCAAGTAGCTGCGCTGCCTTGCGGTAATCATGATTAATTTGAGGACATAGTTCAGTGCGCGATCGGTTTAAGAAATGGATTGAATCGTCGTCGGCGTGGGAGTCGATTATTGTCGCGATTCCATATGTCTGGCTGTTTATATTTTTCCTCATACCGTTCTTTATTGTTCTCAAAATCAGTTTCGCCGAATACATCCTGGCGAGCCCGCCTTTTTCTACGCTATTCAGTCTGGCAGATTCAGGCGCAATGTACATGACAGTGATATTCGATAACTTTATCTACCTTTGGGAAGACAGTCTGTATCGGGATACCTATGTCAATTCTTTAAAAATATCAGTTTCCTCAACCATTCTTTGCCTTCTGGTCGGGTATCCGATTGCTTATGGCATCGCCCGTGCCACACCAACTGCCAAGAAAATCATGCTGCTGATGGTGATTTTGCCGTTTTGGACGTCATTTCTCCTTAGGGTGTACGCCTGGATCGGTCTTTTGTCGGATCAGGGCACGATAAACAGCTTCCTGATGTGGATTGGGATCATTGACAGCCCGATCAAGATGCTCTATACGGAATTCGCGGTCTACGTCGGGATTGTCTACACCTATGTCCCATTCATGATTTTGCCCTTGTTTGCAAGCATCGAAAAGTTAGACATGACTTTGCACGAAGCTGCAGCTGATCTTGGTTCCCGTCCGTTTACGATATTCCGGACGATCACCATACCGTTGACGATGCCAGGCATTATCGCCGGTTCTTTGCTGGTCTTTATTCCTGCAACCGGTGAGTTTGTGATACCGGATCTGTTGGGCGGCGGCAACGTGCTGATGATCGGCAAGGTGCTGTACAGTGAATTTAATTCCAATCAGGATTGGCCGATTGCATCGGCGGTTGCGATTGTGCTCTTGTTCCTACTGGTTATTCCGATGATGATTTATCAGAAGTACCAGGCGAAAGAATCTAGCGGTGCGTAGCGGGTAAACCATCATGGGTTTTAAAAAGTCACCGTTTACGTTCTCGATGCTGTGTCTGGGATTTGCGTTTTTGTATATCCCGATATTCCTGTTGATTTTCTATTCGTTCAATTACTCGAAAGTTGTACCAGTCTGGGGCGGCTTCTCGCTTCGCTGGTATGTTGAGCTTTTCCAAAGTGAGGAAATCTGGAAGTCAGTTGTATTGAGTCTCGAAATTGCCATCATGAATGCAACCTTTGCTACGCTGCTCGGTGCATTGGCAGGCATTACGATGGCCAGAATCAAGCAGTTTCGAGGTCGCACACTGTTTTCCGGCATGATATCGGCACCGTTGGTGATGCCTGAAGTGATTACAGGGCTGTCACTTTTGCTGCTCTTCATTACGATGGCCGAAGTCATCGGCTGGCCAACTCGCGGTATTACAACGATCACGATTGCACACATTACATTTTCCCTGGCTTATGTCGCAGTGATCGTGCAATCGCGGCTGGTAGGTGTTGACGAATCTTTAGAAGAGGCCGCGCAGGATCTTGGTGCCAAACCATTTCGCGTGCTGATTGACATCACGATTCCGCTCCTCGCGCCGGCACTGGTCGCTGGCTGGCTGCTGGCATTCACGCTGTCGCTGGATGACCTGGTGATCGCGAGTTTTGTTTCGGGGCCAGGCGCGAATACGCTGCCGATGTTAATTTACTCGCGGGTTAAACTGGGGCTAAAACCGGATGTCAACGCGCTTGCCACCATCATTATCCTGATCGTATCGATCGGCGTTTGTATTGCCGGTTGGATTTTGTCTCGCCAAGAGCGACAGCGAGTGCTGGATATGCAAATGGCTGAATCCGGAAAATTTGACCAAAACGAAGACGAGCCCGTACGAGCCTAAGCGCTAGGCTTGAGACATCGATTCATTGACATCAAAAATAGTTCCGCGGGTCGGCTGACGGCTAAGCCTCGTAACGGGCAAGGCTGCCTGAATTGCACGATGATAAGCCCGGATTCCTGTTTCTGCAGTTTCTGACAAAGTCCACTGCGGATAGGCTGAAGACCTGAGTCCTTCCTGCATTGAGTCCATATAAAAGTAATCCTCCTTACCCGTCGCCGCGTTGATACGCCTGTTGAGGTAGCGCAACGCGTCGATTCCGCGCCGCTTGTCCGGCAGGGCATAGCATTTCGAAATGACGTCGGTACGATCGATGCTCACGGGTATGGACATGTAAATTTCCATCATATCCGGATACAGGGCGAAGACAAGGTTTGGAAACACGCCGAAGTAAAACCAAAGGTTCTGACGGTTCGCCGACAAGTGTTCAAACTTCGGCAGCAGCTTTCGGTAGTTCCGTACACTCCATAAATGACCGAAACTTTCGTTGAAGTAGCCGTGGGACAGTGGAATTTCGTTGACGTAGGTATCGATGTAGGATTTACCATAGAGCTGCTGAAGCGACGGATGCCCAATCGGGACGTGATAGCCCTCATTATCGATGTCATGAAATATTTTCCAGTTGACGTTCAGTCGGTCCGGATTGTTTGACGCATATCTTTTTGGTTCCTGATACGGCTGCACCTCCTCAAGGCGATATTCTTCTACTTCGTGCTGTATGGGGCGCAGCATGTCCTCGAGCGATTCTCCACCCGGGCTGAATCGAATGAATACAAACCCGTTCCAGACTTCAAGATCGAGCGGGACCAGAGAATAGGCACTTGGGTCAACATCAGGAAACCCCTGTTTTCCCGGAATGAATTGAACTTGACCGTCATAGTCATAGCGCCAGCCATGAAAGGGGCAGGTTAACGATTGACGACAGCGCCCCTGTCCGACCAGGATCGTTGAGCCGCGATGCCGGCAAATATTGTGAAAGGCATTGATCTGGCCGGTTTTGTTTCTGACAACCAGTGCTCTTTCTCCAAACCCTTGAAACGTCATGTAGTCGCCGCAATTCGGGATTTCACTGATATGTCCAACAAGCATCCAATTGGGTTTGAAAAGCTTTTCAATCTCGAGCTCAAATAACTCTTCATCCCGATAGGTCCAAAATGGCAACAGATCCGACAATTGCGAATCAATGTGCGGTGGCTTAGGTTCAATTGAATGATTCGGCAAGACGCTTTTGATGTAGTTTTCACAGCTCACAACCGCGCTTACAGAATCAATGTCATCGGGTTCAATCAGGATTTTTTGCCACAGTCGGTCAATGAGACCTTCAAGCCCTGCGGCCAATGATTCGGCTTTCGAGTTCGAACCATTCAAATCTCCAATCAATTCCGAAAAGCACTGCCGAACCAGCTCAGATGTGAA
>JAJDZL010000048.1 GCA_022824665.1 Gammaproteobacteria bacterium
AAAGAAATTCAGTCTGCAGTCGATCTATTTCGTTCCGCCAGCCATGCTCAGTACACAGAACTTGGCGAAGAGCAACTGTCGAAAGCGCGTCGGCTAGCGGAAGCTCTGGTCGAAGAACAACGCGTCGAGCGGGCTGGCAACGAGCACGTCCAGCACTGAAAACACCAGCGTCGCCGGTTTGTTTGCGTCGTCATGGCAATGCTATCGAAAAATCAAGCATTCAATTGCAGACGCGATCAATCATCTGCCGTCTTTGCCCAACCAATCCCGCATATTTCTATCTTGCGCTGTATTTGCCATCAGTATAATGTTCGCTTTGGTCGGGACGTGGTTCAATTGTCACTTTTGCGAACCTGGAATTACCGTCGTTCGCAATTGGAATTTTGATCGCGTGTTCCCGCACCCAAGAGTCAAATTCACGAATAATCAGTCGAAACGATGTTCATCTGCACCTGAGGCATTGATCAATTCAGTCTTATCGTACGCGGATTGGCGAACAGGGATGTCAAGGGGTACAAGAACACGAAACTTCACGTCGATTAAATCGGTGTCGAATATGGACTTGCAAATCGGTGGGTTTTGAGTGAGAGTTCAACCAGACGCCAATGTCGGAAATTAACTGAGTGGATCAGGAAGTAATGTATAAAATTCAGCAAACTATAGCCCCTACGGGAGTCAGTTGATGTCACGAATGCGATATAGAATGCGAAATATGAGGTGGCTTGCAGCACTCGCAGCCGTACTTTTTCCAGTGACTGTTTTTGCAGAATGGGGATTGAACCTGCCGCCGCCATCGTCCTCGGTTGCTGCCCGCATCCTGGACCTGCACAATGCGATTATGCTGGTCTGCCTGGTGATATTTATCGTCGTGTTCGGCGTCATGTTTTATTCGCTATACGCCCATCGCAAAAGCCGCGGGCACGAAGCGCACCAGTTCAGTCACAATTCAAAACTTGAGGTTGTCTGGACGGTTATTCCATTTCTGATTCTGGTCGGCATGGCAATCCCATCAACTGCGACCTTGCTCTATATGGAAGACACCACTGAATCCGAACTGACCGTGAAGATCACCGGCTATCAGTGGAAGTGGCATTACGAGTACCTGGAACACGACATCGGATTCTTCAGCAATTTATCGACCCCGCGCGCTCAGATCGAAAACCGCGAACCCAAGGGTGAGCACTATCTTCTCGAAGTCGATAATGCAGTCATTTTGCCTGCCAACCGAAAAATCAGGTTTTTGCTCACATCGAACGATGTCATCCACGCCTGGTGGATTCCGAAGTTTGGTGTGAAAAAAGATGCCATACCGGGTTACATCAACGAATTCTGGACTAATGTTGACAGCCCTGGAACGTATCGCGGTCAATGCGCCGAGTTGTGCGGCAAAGACCATGGCTTTATGCCCATTGTTGCCGAGGTGCTCTCTCCTGAGGAGTTTGATGCCTGGGTTGAAAGTCAGCAGCCGAAGCAGGTTGCCGCAGTCATGACCGATGCGGTCGCATCAACTGCTGAAGAACCTGCGGCGGCCGACAGCAACCGCGAATGGAGCATGGATGAATTAATGGAGCACGGCAAAACCGTTTACTTCCAGTGCGTTGCCTGCCACGGTGTGGAAGGTCAGGGCGTACCGCCGACGTTTCCGCCGCTGACCGGCAGTGAAATCACCACCGGTCCGCTGGATGCACACATCGATATCGTGATGAACGGCAAACCAAATACGACCATGGCACCGTTCAAACTGCAGCTTAGCGATGCGGATATCGCGGCTGTGATCACTTATGAACGAAACGCACTGGGCAACAGCGTAGGCGACCTGGTTCAGCCATCTGAAATCGCTGCCAGGCGTTAACCGTTAACGAAGAAATTTTCGAACACCGAACAGACACACGTAAAGTACAGACAGGGTAATCATCATTATGTCCGCTGCACACACAGACGCACACGATCACCACCATGACCACCGCCCAAGCGGCATTATGCGTTGGTTGACAACGACCAACCATAAGGACATCGGCACGATGTATCTGATCTTCTCGCTGACGATGTTTTTTGTCGGCGGAATTATGGCGCTTGCGATTCGAGCTGAACTGTTTCAGCCCGGCCTGCAGGTTGTCAACCCCGAGCTTTTCAACTCGCTCACGACCATGCATGCACTGATCATGATCTTCGGTGCGATCATGCCGGGTTTTGTTGGCTTTGCCAACTGGCTAATCCCCATGATGATCGGTGCGCCTGACATGGCACTGCCGCGCATGAACAACTGGAGTTTCTGGATTCTGCCCTTTGCTTTCGCAATGCTGCTGGGCAGCCTGTTTACGGTTGGCGGAGGTCCCGCGTCCGGGTGGACACTGTATGCACCGCTTTCAGTTCAGGGTGGTGCCGGCGTGGACATGACAATTCTGTCCATTCATATGATGGGAATATCCTCGGTACTGGGCGCGATCAACATTGTTGTGACGATCATGAATATGCGTGCGCCGGGTATGGATCTGATGAAAATGCCGCTATTTGTGTGGACCTGGCTGATTACCGCATTCTTGCTGATCGCAGCAATGCCGGTGCTGGCAGGTGCCGTAACCATGCTGCTGACCGACCGTCATTTTGGTACCGCATTTTTTGATCCGGCCGGTGGCGGTGACCCGGTGCTGTTTCAGCACATTTTCTGGTTTTTCGGCCATCCGGAGGTGTACATTCTGATTTTGCCGGCGTTTGGCATTGTCTCTCAGATTGTCCCGACTTTTTCCCGCAAACCGCTGTTCGGTTATGACAGCATGGTATTTGCAACCGCGGGCATTGCTTTTCTGTCGTTCATCGTCTGGGCCCACCACATGTTCACTGTTGGCATGCCGCTGGCAGGCGAGCTGTTCTTCATGTACGCGACCATGCTGATCGCAGTACCAACCGGGGTGAAAGTATTCAACTGGGTAGCCACCATGTGGCGAGGATCAATTACCTTTGAAACGCCAATGCTGTTTGCGCTGGCAGTGGTGTTCCTGTTTACCATCGGCGGGCTGTCGGGTTTGATGTTGGCAATCGTGCCGGCGGATTTTCAGTATCACGACACTTATTTCGTCGTCGCGCACTTTCACTATGTGCTATTCGCCGGGTCCATCATGTCAATGATGGGTGCAGCCTATTACTGGCTGCCGAAATGGACCGGCCGCATGTACAGTGAGCGACTGGGTAAAACACATTTCTGGCTGACGACGATATTTTTCAACGTCACGTTCTTTCCCCAGCACTTTCTGGGATTGGCGGGCATGCCGCGCAGAATTCCTGATTACGCACTTGAGTTTACCGAGTTCAACGTCATCTCGTCAATTGGTGCGTTTGGGCTGGGTTTAGCGCAGCTGCTGTTTGTCTACATCATCATCCAGGCTGTGCGCGGCAAGAACAAAAAGGCCACCGCCCAGGTTTGGGAGGGTGCAGATGGGCTTGAGTGGACGGTTGAGTCACCGCCGCCCTATCACACGTTTGCGACGCCACCGACCGTTAAGTAGAACGCATTTTGAGTTAACCAACGTGTCCAAGGATCAGCAGCAAAACATTAAACGCAGCGCGTCTATACTTGCAGGTGTTGCAGTGCTGTTTTTTGTCGCCATCATCATTGTTGAGTATTGGAGATAGTGCGATGACGCAGGCGGCAGCAAACAGAAAGTCGAACACTCGCTGGATCGTCACCCTGTCAGCAGCAGTGGTTTTGATGTTCGGCTTTGGCTACGCGCTGGTACCGCTATATGATCTTTTTTGCGAGGTTACCGGGATCGGCGGCAAACCAACCATTGCCAAACTGCAGTCCGAGTCGCCTGATGTTGCAATTGACACCACCAAGCAGGTCGCAATTGAATTTACTGCAACCGCGAACAACAACATGCCGTGGACAATCATGCCACTGGTCAAAAAAACCAGCGTTCATCCCGGTGAAATTCACGTTGTGAACTATCTGGTAACGAATACAGCGAAAACAGAAATGGTCGGACAGGCAATTCCCAGCATTGCACCGATGCAAGCGGGCAGACACCTGGTAAAGCTGGAGTGCTTTTGCTTCGATAACCAGGTTTTGGCCGCAGGTGAAGCGAGACAGATGCCAGTGCGCTTCTATGTCGATTCAAAGTTGCCTGATGAAATAAAGACACTGACGCTTTCCTACAGTTTCTTTGAGACAAAACCGTCTGGTAAAGAAGGTGCCGGTTAAGCGCGCAGTGAAATCAATTGCAGACAATCCAATTACTTTAAAACCGAAGAAATACGAGGATAACCAATGAGCGCTACTAACGGCGACTATTATCTCCCTGACCCCAGCCCCTGGCCATTGGTCGCATCATTAGGGCTTTTTGCCCTGGCAGGCGGCTTTGTCATGCTTGTGAATGATGTCAGTGTCGCACCCTGGGTTATGCTGGCCGGTGCACTGATCATCGCATTCATGATGTTCGGCTGGTTCGGTGTGGTTGTCCTTGAAAGTGAAGCTGGCAAATACAACGCCCATGTCGACATTTCATTCCGAATGGGCATGATGTGGTTCATCTTCTCTGAAGTGATGTTTTTTGCCGGATTCTTCGGGGCGCTTTTTTACCTCAGGAATCTCGCGGTACCGTGGCTGGCGGAAACTGATCTGCTGTGGATGGGCTACGATGGCGGCTGGCCCACTGCCGGTCCAATGGGCGCGGAGCTGATTGCCGCTGACACGCCGGTGACGACCGCCGGACAGTTCTCTACGATCGGTGCCTGGGGCATTCCAATCTGGAATACGCTGATTCTGCTGGCCTCCAGCGTCACAGTTACGATTGCACACTGGGAGCTAAAGAAAAACAACCGTACAGGTCTAATCATCTGGCTCCTCATTACAGTCGTGCTTGGATTTCTGTTTCTGTACCTGCAGGGTTATGAGTACGCCCACGCTTATGCAGATTTGGGTCTGACGCTGGGAACGGGGGTTTATGGTGCAACCTTCTTTATGCTAACCGGGTTTCACGGCTTTCACGTTACGATCGGCGCAATTATCCTGGCCGTTATCCTGATTCGCTGTATCCGCGGGCATTTTAAACCTGACCATCACTTTGGATTTGAAGCAGCTGCCTGGTACTGGCACTTTGTCGATACCGTTTGGGTGGGGCTGTTTATCTTCGTTTACGTTGTCTGATATCGCATAGACATGATGCAGCCTGCTGTGCGCATTATCGTCAGCCGTGACCGGGTGCAGCCAACACTCGGTCTCCCGTCAACAGGAATCAGCTAAGAGTTTCAACCCCAGGCAGACTCAGCAACACATTTGCCGCTACTCACTGGCAGATGTTTTTGGCGGAATCGGTACGGTATTACTCGGTGTAATCCAGCCAGTGTAGATTCCACCAACAATGATCGCAAACAGCAATATCCAGACCGATATTCGAGCTGTAAGCGCTTTGACAGTCCGGGTTCCACTGCCGCGGTCTTTCAGCATATACCAGAATGCTGAAACCAGGCTGCCAATCATCAGTAGCAGCAAGATTGCAATGAGAATTTTTTCCATCAGGGTTTACCGGATTGCACTTGTCTTGCGATTATAAATGCGGGTGGCGAGTGGCATCGAATGCCAATTCAGCAAAGTTCCATCAATGCAACGTCAGACGGAAAGGTGCGGCTTTAAATCGCGGTCGGTCCAGACTGTAATTTCCGGGTCGCACATTATGCACTGCGATTTGATGCAAGCAGCTGCATGAGTTCCAAAAGGCCAATAGCATCCACTCCGTCTTGAACGGAGTACCTTTCCTCACCTGCATAGACTACAAAAGCGCGATCCGCCTGAATGTCTTCCATGGCACCGTAAAATCCCCGTCTCGGTTTGGGTTGAAAACCGCTGTTGATTTCTATTGCCCACTTCTCCGACAACCCGCTGAATTCCAAAATCAAGTCGATTTCGGCACCAGCTGACGTTCTGTAGAAACTCGGCAAAGTTCGCTCCGAAGCAACGGTCAGAAGATTATCAATGACAAAGCCCTCCCAACTCATCCCAAATATCGGGTGTCGATAAAGCGCATCTCTATTTGAAATCTCCAAAAGCGCGTGAACTATACCACTGTCGCGCACAAAGTACTTCGGTGCTTTAACCAAACGTTTACGCACATTCGCATGAAACGGTGGCAATCGCCGGACCAGTAACAGGTCGGTTAGTAAATCCATATATCTTGAAATTGTTTTTCCAGCAACAGAAAGGCTTCTTGCAAGCTGAGCAGCGTTCAGGACTGAGCCCTGACTGTGCGCCAGCATTGTCCACAAGCGACGCAGTGTCTCCGCCGGAATACGAGGTCCAAATTCAGGAATATCTCGCTCCAGGTAAGTCCGAATGAAGTGATCGCGCCACAGCATGCTTTGCCTGTCTGATGGTGCCAGTAAACTGTCCGGGAAACCACCCCGAAGCCAAAGTTGCTCCGTGTTGCTTGCACTGATTTCGTTTGCCCCAACAGGTGACAACTCAACAAAAGCAACCCGACCTGCCAGACTTTCACCCGATTGTTTCATCAGAGCCATTGAGGCTGAACCCACAAGCAAGAACCGACCCGATTTACAACCCATTTGTCGACCCCTGTCGATCGAGCCGCGCAAGGAGTCAAACACTTGAGGCACACGGTGAACTTCGTCCAAAATGACCAATCTGTCATGGTAAGCATCCAGATAACGGTTTGGATCGACAAGTTTGCGACGCTGAATCGGATCCTGCAGGTCAAGGTATATGCTCTCACGGTTTCGTGAGATCTCAAGCGCCAGTGTAGTCTTGCCGACCTGTCGCGGTCCAAGCAGGACAACAGCTGGAAAATAATCCAACCTATCCAGAATCTCGTGGTAACAGTCTCGTTCAATCATCATTGTTATAACGATATTACATGTCAGAATTACAAGGTTAATTATTTAAATCCATGCTGGTAACCACCCAAAAGAACCCGCGTAATTGCGCTGACAAAATACTAAAATCTAACCAGCAAGAGCCGTCGGAGTCAATTAAGTCATTTCGTCCAAATTAAGCAAATCACGAATGAGAAGCACCCAGTCACCGAGTGATAAGTTGACGTAAAAAAAACTCCAGATGTCTGATTTTGGAAAAATCGCCGCTTCTATTGCAGAAGACTTTTACAAGGGCCGGTTCGATCTCAGTGCCCGGGATAAAATTTCCGCAGCGGCTTCGTGGTCTTTGATGCCGCATGTTGAGTGCGTACAATTCCTGCGCGATGCCGGCACACCTGAACGGACCATTCTTTTTTTCATTACATTTCTTGGCGCACTTGATCGCGCCAAAGATTCAGAGCGCCTTTGGTGGAACGGGCTTGAATTGCACGAAGCCCACCCGGAGATTTTTGATCCGCTGGCACTGCTCAATGTTTCAGTCGATGAATTGGGCGAGTATCTTGAAGAAAGTGGCGTCTCGCGCAATACCGGACAGGACTCCGAAGCGTGGCTGAGAATCGCTCAAACAATTACATTTGAGAGCAATTGTCCGGTCAGCCGCGTGATTTACGGCAAGAGCGTTGACGTTAAGAAACTTATCAAGGATCTCGGAACGCGCGCCGAAGACGGGTCAAATCGCTTCCCTTTGCTGAGCGGTCCTAAAACAAGTTCCGTATGGCTTCGAATGCTGGCGAGTCCCGGCGGTGCAAATATTACCCACTTGGATACCCTGCCCGTATCAGTTGATCAGCAGGTCAGCCGCGCGACCATTAACCTTGGGCTCGTAAAGTCAGATAAACTCAGCTCAACACCAGAAGCTCAGTATATTCAGTCCGTCTGGCGAAGTGCCCTCGCGACAGTCGATTTCGAGGCGCCCGAAGGCGTTCGCAACACCTGCGCAGGCCTCGATCCGGCACTGTCGTTTTTCAGCAAATTTGGCTGCGGGCATTGCGATAAACAAGGCACCCCGGTGCGCATTGGTCTCGCCTGCAATCATTGTCGACTATTTCGCTAAATTGACACGGCTCGTGAGTATTGCGGTCAGCTCATGCTCCATCAAGCTTGCTTTTTCCTGGCTGTAACGCGCTGCACAGTTAAACAATGAAACTGAAGTACCACTTCAGCATTGTTCCCACCCTTTGTGTTGTGACACTTTTCCCAATCCTGGTTGGGCTTGGATTTTGGCAGCTTGAGCGCGCTCAAACCAGGAAGGATATTCTGAACCTCTATCAGGACCGTTTTCATGCGCCGCGGGTAACCATTGGATCGGCAATCGAATCGCCCGCAGAGCTCGAATACCGCCAAACTGAGGCAACCGGAACCTGGGACCCGGAACATGAGTTTTTACTGGACAACCGGGTGCTGAATGGACAAGCAGGATTTCATGTCATTACACCGCTCGTATTTCGCGGCAACCAGTCAGCCGTGCTGGTAAACCGCGGCTGGATTCCCGGCGTGGCCGACCGCAGCCAACTGCCGCAATTTGAGCGCCCTCACGGTGAAACGACAATCACCGGAACCGCCATCATTCCGCCCGTCGATGTCTTTGTACTGAAAGCCGCGCCACCCCTAATACCGAACGAGTGGCAGATGATTTGGCAGGTGCTTGATCTTGAGCGATTTGAGCAGGCAGCCCCTTACCGGATTCAAGGCGTCGTTATTCGCCTCGACACGAGTCACCCGGACGGTTTTGAACGCGGCTGGCCACCGCCTGACGACCACTGGATCAAACGTCACGAGGCCTATGCTTTCCAGTGGTTTGCGCTTGCTGCGACTTTGCTTGTGATATACTTTGCCATCGTATTCCGCCCCCGCAAGAAGTAGTAATTTCAGTCTGCGTTTGCCAACTTAACTCATATATTCAATCGCTTAATAACTGTTTGGGAATGCGCTCATTTTTTCAAGTGAGTGCGGTTTTTTTAATTAGATTCTGATCTGTCTCGAATTCACTGATTTGCCACTGCTACCCTGGTGATGACCTCCAACGTCTCAACCCGTAGTGCCGCGACTGCACAGCTGCCGACCCGGAGCATTCTTCAGGAATACTATCGGATTACCAAACCGCGCGTTGTCGCACTTATCATGTTCACCGCAATCGCGGGGATGTTTCTGGCGATACCGGGCCTACCGGACTTCGCCACACTGATCTTTGCCACCCTGGGAATCGGTCTCGCGTCGGCAGCAGGCGCGGCAGTCAACCATATTCTCGACGAAGATAAAGATTCCCAGATGATGCGTACGCGCAACCGTCCAATACCGTCCGGTCGCATTGAAACACGCTCTGCCCTGATCTTCGCCTGCCTGCTCACCGCAGTATCCATGGTCATACTGACAGTGATGGTGAATCTTTTGACCGGTTTGCTGACCTTTGCATCTCTGATCGGATACGCAGTCATCTACACTGTCTTTCTAAAACATGCCACACCACAGAATATTGTGATTGGCGGGGCTGCGGGAGCCATGCCTCCGGTGCTCGGCTGGACCGCGATGACCGGCGAGCTGAGTTCCGATGCGTTTTTGCTTTTTCTGATCATTTTTTGCTGGACACCACCGCACTTTTGGGCATTGGCGCTTTATCGCCACAAAGACTACCAGAATGCGAACATACCGATGCTGCCGGTCACGCACGGTCAGAAGTTCACTCGCCTGCATATTCTGCTTTATACAGTGTTGCTGGTTGCTGTATCTGTCATGCCATTCGCAACCGGCATGTTCGGCTGGCTTTACCTGGCGGTGACCAGCCTGCTTGGCGTAATATTCATCATCTACGCGATTCGATTGTTTAAAGCTTATTCAGATGCCCTGTCGCGGCGCATGTTCCGCTACTCCATTCAATACCTGGCAGCATTGTTTGCAGTCATGCTGGTCGATCACTACCTTGCATTGGGTATTACATTGTGACCATTTATGTAGCTGGACGAAGGAACACTACAACAAAAAAATCATTCAGCAGCAAACAGGATGACCGAAATAACAGCCATCAGTGCGCTGTCGCCGCTTGACGGACGCTACGTCAACAAGGTTGATTCGCTACGCGATATCTTCAGCGAATTCGGATTGATCCGTTTGCGACTGCACGTCGAGGTCGAATGGCTGATTCACCTCGCCAATCACCCAGACCTGACAGAACTCGCGCCGCTTTCACCTGAATCAGTCAACCATTTGCGAATGCTGGTGAAGAATTTTTCACCCAAACACGCGCTGGAGGTGAAAAACATCGAAAAGGAAATCAATCACGAT
>JAJDZL010000103.1 GCA_022824665.1 Gammaproteobacteria bacterium
TCCGATGGTCGACGGCACTGTTGAAAAGGAAGTCAAATCGAGAATCACCAACATTCTGTACAGCGACGAGATTCCTGACCAGCGCGATGTCGTTATATTTTGCCTGATGAATGCCTGCGATATGTTTCACACCCTGCTTGGACCTTTTGAGCTCAACCGGATGCAGCCGCGGATCGATAATGTGTCGAAACTTGACCTGATTGGCCAGACTACGACTGAACTGATCCGCGAGTTTCAGGCTGAATGGGACACACTCGCAGCAATGGCGGCCGAACGGCGCTGATCAATACAGGTTTCAGATCGATTAACGCTGCTGAAGGCTGACGCTTTGAGCTGACGCTTGACCGTGTTCGAGATGGAGTGTGGCAGCACGCCGTCGGTCCCTCACCTTCGTCAGCATCGTATCTGTTCGTCTTGACGGACTGCTTGACAAACTGCGGCGGCATCATCTTCACCTGGTGACCCATCCAAGTCAGCTAACGACCCCACTGGTGTGTACCGCCGCACGCTTCAATGCCAATCGTGCAAGGTTCAAGGGATTCGAAGCAGCTACGCGCCTTGGGTTTTGTGAAACGTCGGCTGATTGACGATTTACCGGCTTTGTTGAACGCGTGTATTTGAAACACGTTGTTGGCTAAATTCACATCAATGCGGTGAATTTCGGCTATATTTACTGTACACCTATTCATGATTTGGATTCTCTGTTTGTTACTAACCCGCTGAAATCTCCAGCTTGGCACCTGAGGTGCTGTAATTCTTACGAACGGGGTGTCCATCTCATTAATCAGAAAAAGCAAACGCCGTTCTGTCAAAAGAACGACATAACAGAATTAATTAGGCCAACGGTCTTCAGCAAATTCGATTCATTCCGACCAATAGGCAAATATTGATGAAGTTTCCACCGTCATTGCATATTCCCGTCATCGCCATTGTGCTCGCGTTCGCGGCTCCCGCGACGGCGCAGAATTCAGACTCAGCCATTCAGAACCCACTGCCCTTAGACCAGATCTCGACCTTTGCCAAGGTATTTGAAACAATCAAGAATAACTACATCGAAGACATCTCCGACGAGGAACTTCTGCAGTCTGCATTGCGCGGTATGGTTGCCGGACTCGACCCTCATTCAGCATTGCTTGATGCCAGGGGATTGAACGAGGTACGAATCGACACCTCCGGCAGATACGGTGGTTTGGGTATTGAAATTACCAAGGAGAATCTCGGTATACGGGTTGTTTCTCCGATCGATGGCACGCCTGCATACGACGCCGGCATCAAACCCGGTGATCTGATTGTGCGGCTGGACAACCGGCCCGTCAGTCGCATGACTCTGACCGATGCAGTCAATACGATGCGGGGCGAGCCAGGTACCGATATCACACTGACAATTATTCGGCAGGGATCAGATTCCCCGCTGACCGTTACCCTGACCCGTGCGGTCATCAAAGTCAGGAGCGTGCGCAGTTATTTTCTGGACGAGAACTTCGGGTATCTGCGGATTACCCAGTTTCAGACACCGACACCGGAGCTCGCGCGCGAGCAGATTCAAAAACTGTTTGAGGATGCAGACCCGCTCGACGGGATTGTCCTGGACTTAAGAAACAATCCGGGTGGTGAATTACAAAGTGCGATTGGTGTGTCAGACCTTTTTATCGATCAGGGCGTCATTGTCAAGACACGGGCTCGCAACGATTCAAACGAACAGATTTTCCGTGCCACACCCGGCGACCTGGCCAACGGCATACCGATTGTGGTGCTGGTGAATGAAGGCTCAGCATCGGCTTCAGAGATTGTTGCCGGCGCGTTGCAGGATCACCGTCGCGCGATCATTATGGGTACCAAGACGTTCGGCAAGGGGTCGGTTCAGACTATTCTGTCAGTCGACAAGGAGACAACGGTCAAACTGACAACGCACCGTTACTACACCCCATCGGACCGGTCAATTCAGGCCCAGGGCATTGTTCCGGATATCGCGATTGAACGAAGGGAGTTGGCCGAGGTTGATGAAGTTGAGCGTCTGCGTGAGGCTGACCTCCAGGGTTCACTGGAAAACGAGGACGAAACGCCTGCCGAGGTCGAAACAACCGATTCCACTGTGAATCCGGCGGTGAGGCAGGACTACCAGTTGCAGGAAGCGCTTAATCTGCTAAAAGGGCTTAGAATCTCGCGCCACTTGAGCAGTTGAGCGCCTTCAGCCCCTTTTTTAGCTGACCTTAAGTCAATCGGCCCTGACTTGGCTGCTGGCGATCTGCCGGTACAATCTTTATTTCGCTGATTGATTTCACCTTTTATTCAGGAGTGCAGCAAAGTGTCAGAAAAAGCCCTGGTCTTGCATGAACTTGGAGCGCCAGAGAATATGCGCTGGCAGGACTGGCCAGTACCGGAACCGAAAGCCGATGAGGTCAGGCTTCGACAAACTGTTATCGGAGTCAACTTCGCGGATACCTATCACCGCGGCGGCGTTCCTCATCCCTGGCCGGTTCCACCCTGCCCGGTTGTTATCGGGTTCGAAGCAGTTGGTATTGTTGAGGCAACAGGGCAAGCTGTAAGCGGGTTTAGTGTGGGTGATCGGGTTGCTTATGCGGTGCCGCCGTTAGGCAGTTATGCGCAGGTTCGAAATTACCCCGTCAAGCACCTGGTGCACGTGCCGGATGATCTTGAAGACCGGCAGGTGGCTGCGCTGCTGCTCAAGGGCATGACTGCGCATTATCTGCTGCACCGCACGTATCGTGTTCAGCCTGGCGATACGATCGTTGTCCATGCAGCTTCCGGTGCGATGGGGCTGATATTGTGCCAGTGGGCCAACGCACTTGGCGCCACCACTGTCGGGACGGTGAGCACTGAAGAGAAGGCGCAAATGGCACGCTCGGCAGGCTGTCACTATCCTGTTGTTCGGGCGCAAGAAGATTTTGTCGCCAAAGTACGCGAGGTGTCTGGCGGCGAAGGTGCCGCGGTCGTTTACGAGTCGATCGGCAAGGACACGCTGCAAAAGTCTCTCGACTGTCTGCGCCCGATGGGTGTCTGCGCGGCGTATGGCCATGTGTCGGGTGCACCCGACCCCGTCGATATCATCCACGATCTTGGTCGGCGCGGTTCGCTTTTTATTACACGCCCCGCAATCATGCATTATGTCGATAAGCGCGAAGATCTGGAAAACACCGCCCGAGGCCTGTTTGACGCAATTCGAAGCGGCATCATTCGCGCACACATCAACTACGAATACGCGTTGAAAGATGCAGCCAGAGCCCACGCGGCCATAGAAGCGGGCAAGACAATCGGCGCGACCGTGCTGATTCCGTGAATTGATGTCGGCCTATCGACCAACGCACTCAAAAGCCCCCTAAAATCGGCGACTTTTGCTTTTCACATTGAGCCTCGATTACTTCAGATTTGCGCGGCGGGAGCCGCTTGCGGATCAAGCTGTAACTTCTGAAACGCGGTCGGTTCGGCGCAGCAGTACCAGGGCTCAGACATCTGCGGGACATGGGGCTGCGCAACCGCGGCGAGCTTAGGCGGGTGCATGCCACTTTGCTGGTGGGCGATACTCCAAATGCCGTTGAAGATTTCTGTGCGCGAGAGGTTTCGGCTTTCTGCGTCCATCACCCAACTCTGAACCTTGAGCTGCAGCTGATCTACGCGAGGATCAGGATGTGCCCACTGATAGCCAAGCGCCGCTGAATCAAACTCGCCCAGCCATTCGCTGCAATCATCCAGTTCCAAGAGCCGAGAACCCTGTGGCAACAGCAGGCGTATGCTCAACTGCACCGGGGTAGTGCTATTAACCAGTCCGAGTCGCACGATTTCCTCAAGCAGCCTGATATAGCCTGCAATTGTCGTCCACGGTGTGAACGGAACAAAAGTCGGTGCCATTGCAATGCCAAGTGTACGAAGCGACTCATGCACCCGGTAAAACTCTTCTGCGGTATGGCCTTTTTGCAGTTTATCCAGCACATTGTTCTCAATGGACTCGATCGCGCTCGTGATGAAAAGACAATTGCGGTCAGCAAACTCGGCAAGCAGCGCATCATGTTTGATGAG
>JAJDZL010000020.1 GCA_022824665.1 Gammaproteobacteria bacterium
TTCTTGGCCATAAATTCCTAATTCCGTAGTCGTGCAAACAGTCGGCAAATAATTAATTCTTGGTAACCTGGCTGAAATCAAGTTCAACCGGTGTTGAACGTCCGAAAATTGCCACGGACACCCGCAGTTTGTTCTTTTCGTAGTTCACGTCTTCAACCGTACCGTTGAAGTCCTCAAACGGCCCGTCGATCACGCGAATCAACTCGCCAGGCTGAAAATAGAATCTGGGTCTTGGGTTATTCACCCCGGCCTGGACCTGCTCCTTGATCGTCTGTGCTTCCTGTTCCGATATCGGTGTGGGCTCCTTGCCGCCAATAAAGCTGGATATCTGCGGAATGCTGTTTACCAGGTGCCAGGACTCAGGTGTCATTTCCATTTCGATAAAAACGTAGCCCGGATAGAAATTACGCTCAGTGGTGCGTTTTTGTCCGGCGCGCATTTCCATCACCTCTTCGGTTGGAACCAGGATGTCGCCAAACATATCCTCACTGGACTGGCGGCGAATATAGTCTTCCAAGGTCCGTTTGACGCGTTTTTCGTGCCCCGAGTATGTATGCAGTACATACCAGCGCATGTTTTCATTTGTTGTGGCCGGCGCTTCTTCAGGCGCCGTGTTTTCCACCGCAACGGCTTTCGTTTCAATCAGCTCTTCATCCACCATCGGTCAATCTCCAATTTGCAGGAAAAGATCGTAAATGACCCAAAAAGAAATCTGGTCGAGCAGCCAAAGGAACAAGCCAATCAGCACCACCATAATGATCACAATCAGGGTGCTTTGCACTGTATCCCTGCGGGTTGGCCAGACGATTTTACGAAACTCGCCCCGTGCACCTTTCGCAAACGCCCATGCCTGCTGACCCGGTACCGAGGTCAGCGACACACCAATCGCAAGAATAATGCTCAGCACCAGCAGCCCGACACGGAGCAGCTCAGAGGTGGCATCTATGGTATAGAACGCTGCCACACCGGCGACGATCAAAAATACCGCGCCTAATATCTTAACTTTGTCAATCGCGTTTGACATGGATTAAGCCTTAATAGTGTCTGAGTGGCAGGCCAGGAGGGACTTGAACCCCCAACCTGCGGTTTTGGAGACCGCTGCTCTGCCAAATTGAGCTACTGGCCTTCAAGCTGACTGATATGCGCCTGTTATCAACCTTTCAGTTATTTGAGAATCTTGGTAACAACGCCAGCGCCGATCGTTCGACCGCCTTCACGGATTGCAAAACGAAGACCTTCTTCCATTGCAATCGGCTTGATCAAAGAAGCGGTCATTCGCACATTATCGCCAGGCAGTACCACCTGCACGTCGTCCGGCAGAATCACGCTGCCTGTGACGTCAGTCGTACGAAAATAGAACTGCGGACGATAACCGGTTGTGAAGTGCTTGTTGCGACCGCCTTCTTTGGCAGTTAGCACATAGACTTCAGCCTCAAAATCAGTGTGCGGATTGATCGAACCCGGTTTTGCGAGCACCTGGCCACGCTCCACCTCGTTTTTCTTGGTACCGCGCAGCAGCACGCCGACGTTATCACCGGCGCGGCCTTCATCAAGCAGTTTACGAAACATCTCGACACCTGTCGCGACCGTCTTGTTGGTGTCGCGCAGCCCAACCATTTCAACCTGGTCGCCAACGGTGACGATACCGCGCTCCACACGGCCGGTAACGACTGTGCCTCGCCCGGAAATCGAAAATACATCTTCGATAGGCATGAGGAAGTCGCCATCCACGGCGCGCTTCGGCTCGGGAATATATTCATCGAGCGCTTCAGCAAGTTTGACAATCGACTGAATGCCAAGTTCAGTATCCGCGCCATCGAGTGCCTGCAGTGCGCTGCCGACGATGATCGGTGTGTCATCACCCGGAAAATCATATTCACTCAAAAGATCGCGAACTTCGAGATCAACCAGTTCGAGGAGATCTTCATCGTCAACCATGTCTGCCTTGTTCAGGTACACAATGATGTACGGCACGCCAACCTGGCGCGCCAAAAGTACGTGCTCACGGGTCTGCGGTTCCGGTCCGTCTGCCGCAGATACGACCAGTACGGCACCGTCCATCTGCGCGGCACCGGTGATCATGTTTTTCACATAGTCAGCGTGTCCCGGACAGTCGACGTGCGCATAGTGTCGTCCTGCCGATTCATACTCAACGTGTGCGGTGGCAATCGTAATGCCGCGATCGCGCTCTTCAGGAGCGTTGTCAATATCAGCAAATGCCTTGACTTCTCCACCATGAAGTTCCGCCATCACCTTGGTAATGGCAGCAGTCAGGGTTGTCTTGCCGTGATCTACGTGGCCAATGGTTCCTACATTGACGTGCGGTTTAGTGCGTTCAAATTTTGCTTTAGCCAATTGTTGAGTCCTCGCTAAGTTTCAATATGACCAGATATAGTACGTTTATGGTAATCCAACAAATTCAATGGAGCCCACAACCGGATTTGAACCGGTGACCTCTTCCTTACCAAGGAAGTGCTCTACCGACTGAGCTATGTGGGCATCCGGTTGATCAGTTCTGTTTGACTTCAAAGGTTCCATAGTTGTTCCACTGGAGCGGACGGTGGGAATCGAACCCACACTATCAGCTTGGAAGGCTGAGGTTCTACCGTTGAACTACGCCCGCGCAAATCAAAGGTTTCAACTCCGATATTCAATCAAATTCACATACGGTGGAGGGGGGAGGATTCGAACCTCCGAAGGCTGAGCCAGCAGATTTACAGTCTGCCCCCTTTGGCCGCTCGGGAACCCCTCCGGAGCAAATCCAAATAAACATCAAATTTTATCACCAAATAAAAATATTTCTAAATTTATTTTGCGATCCGTAAATGAAATTCACCCGGGAAAGGGATAGGTTTATCTGTGAGCAATTCTCTCGGGACCTTAGCAATAACGGCAGAACGGTCTTGCTAAATGATTGGAACGATTTAACTGAGCCAAATTTTATCTTATTTTACGCGGTTCAATGTCAGGAACTTCGTGACATCACGCTGCCTCTTGTCAGGTAATAGGCACCCAGAATCGGTAAAAACGTAACCAGGACAACAACCATCGCGACAACGTTGGTCACGGGCCGCTGGCGCGGTCTCACCAACTCTTCAAGCATCCAGATGGGCAGTGTCTGCTGCTGTCCTGCGGTAAAGGTTGTAACAATCACCTCGTCAAACGACAGGGCAAAGGCCAGCATACCGCCGGCCAGCAGCGCAGTTGCGAGGTTGGGCAGAACCACATAGCGAAAGGTCTGCAAGCCACTGGCACCGAGATCTGTAGAAGCTTCAATCAGGGAGCCAGACAGGCGTCGGAACCGGGCGATGGCATTGTTGTAAACCACCACCACACAGAAAGTCGCATGGCCAAGAATAATGGTAAAGGTGGAAAACGGGATGTCGAGAATGTTATAGGCTGAGCGAAGTGAGATTCCGGTAATGATGCCGGGCAGCGCAATCGGCAGTATGACCAGCAGCGATATGGCTTCGCGGCCGAAAAACTTGGCCCTTGAAACCGCGGCTGCGCACAGTGTGCCGAGTATCAGGGCTAATATTGTGGACACAGTTGCGACTTCGAGTGACAGTTTAAGTGCCGCCCATACATCCGGGCGATTCCAGGTTATTTCAAACCACTTGAGGGTAAAGCCAGGAGGTGGAAACTGGTAGCTTTTGTCTTCGGTGGTGAATGCATAAAGAAAGATCAGCAGGATCGGCAAATGCAAAAACGCCAGCCCGCAGACAGCAGACAGCTTAAGCGCGAAGGATGCCCGTCTACTAGAGTGCATCGAAAGCGCCTCTTTTTTTAGCCAGATACAGGTAAATGACCATGACTGCAATGGGCACTACGGCAAAAGCTGCAGCCAGCGGAATATTGCCTGCAGTGCCCTGGTGGGCGTACACTGCCTGACCGATAAACCGTCTGGACGAGCCGATGATCTGCGGGACGATGTAATCGCCCATCGTCAGAGAAAAGGTGAAAATTGAACCTGCAATCACACCGGGCAGAGCAAGTGGCAGCACCACCAGTTTGAAAGTCTGTTGCGGCGCGGCACCAAGATCGCCTGAGGCATCCAGCAGCGAATCCGGAATGCGTTCGAGTGCCGCCTGTATGGGCAATATCATAAACGGCAGCCATACGTAGACCAGAACAATGAATGTGCCGATGTAGCTGACTGCCAGTGAATTTCCACCAATGACCGGCAGTGCCAGTACCGAATTCAAAAGAAATGTTGCGCCGGTGCCTTCGACCATCCAGTTGATAATCCCCTGTTTGGCAAGAATCAGCTTCCAGGCATAGATCTTAACCAGATAGCTTGACCAAAGCGGCAGCATCACGCCCAGATAAAAGAGTGCTTTTATTTTGGGGTTGGCATAACGAGATGCGTAGTAGGCGATCGGGAAGGCAATGACAGCGGCTGCAACGGTGACCGCACATGCCATCAGGATGGTGCGCAGGATAACATCGAAGTTCGCCGGCGACAGGAGTTCAGCATAAGTTTTAAGGGTAAATTCGTAGCGAATAAGTCCTGAAAACTCATCAATTGAAAAAAAGCTGTGCAATAGCAGGGTAAATAAAGAGCCAAGATAAATGACTCCGAGCCACAAAAGCGGTGGCAGCAGGAAAAGGAATATCAGAAGTCCCGGTTTTTTCCAGAAAATGTCAGCGAATCTGGCGCCCGAGTCAGTGCCTTTTGGGTGGATGGTCTGCTGCATCACTCATCGTCCATGATGTGCTGTGCGTCTGAATCCCAGTTGACGGAAACTTTTGAGCCGATTGCCGGCAGTGCGTCGGTGGTACTGACGAGTACTGCGAGCTGGTCTTCTTCAAGCATTACGGTGACGTAGTTCGATGCACCGAGATAACGCACGCTCTGTAAGGTGCCATCTGCCCGTCCTGCACCTGGCACGCCAAGTTTTACCTCTTCCGGTCGCAGGCTTGACCAATTTGAGCCGGCACCGCAGCGGACACTCAGTCGGGGCGAGAGGACATTGGATGAACCGACAAACTCGGCAACGAAACGGGTGCGCGGCGTCTGGTAGATTTCCTGTGGCGTGCCGACCTGCTCCAGAGCGCCTTCATTAATGATCGCGATACGGTCGGACATAGACAGTGCTTCGCCCTGGTCGTGTGTAACAAACACGAATGTAATACCGAGAGACTGCTGAAGGGCTTTGAGTTCTTCCTGCATTTGTTCACGAAGTTTAAGGTCCAGCGCACCAAGCGGTTCATCAAGCAGCAACACCCGCGGCTGATTGATTAATGCCCGGGCCAATGCAACTCTTTGGCGCTGTCCGCCGGACAATTGGGCCGGCATACGATTGCCGTATCCCTTGAGCTTTACGAGTTCGAGAAGTTGTTCAGCTGCCTGGTAGCGGTCATTTTTTGCAACGCCTTTGACCAGCAGCCCATAGGCAACATTGTCCAGTACCTTCAGGTGTGGAAACAGCGCATAATCCTGAAAGACTGTGTTGATTGGGCGACGGTTTGGTGGGATGTTTTCCGAGCGCACACCGAAAATTTCGATGTGTCCGGCACTCGGACGATCAATCCCGGAAATCAGTCTAAGGCAAGTCGTCTTGCCGGACCCCGAGGGCCCGAGCATCGCAAAAAACTCACCCTCCCTGATTTTGAGATCAATTCCGTTTACCGCAACATCTGTATCGAATCGACGCGAGACATTGTCAAACTTGACCGCGGTAACCATCTGCCGCAACAACTGCTGATCGTAATAAGGTAACCGCTACCCGGTTGGATATGACCGGGCAGCGGTTGAAGTCAGTTTCGGTTTCGCTTAGCGCCCGCCAATGACGCCAATGTAATCTGACACCCAGCGGTAGTACGGAACGCACTCGTCCTGACTGGCGCATCTGGTTACCGGTGTCGTCCAGAACTTGATCTTGTCAAAATCACCCAGACCGTTGGTTGCGCAGCCTTCCGCGGTTTGCATGCCGCGCCCGTCAGTGCAGGCGGCAAGCACGGGTGGCACGGCACCGAACCAGACCGACAAGTCGCTTTGCAGGTTGGAGGACAGCGTGTGCTCCATCCACATATATGCGCAGTTCGGATGCTCGGAATCGACATGCATCATGGTTGTATCGGACCATCCTGTCGCACCTTCGATTGGAATTGTTGAGGCAATGGGCTGTCCTTCCGACTGCAGCAGATTAACCTGGAACGGCCACGACCCGGATGCAACAACGCCCTCGTTCTTGAAGTCATCCATCTGAATGAATGCATTGTGCCAGTAGCGGCCGACAATCTTGCGCTGTCCGCGCAGCACGTCCAGTGCTTCAGCATACTGTTCGGCGTTCAATTCATACGGATTGGCAATACCGAGTTCCGGTTTGTGGTGCATCAGATAGAGCGCGGCGTCGGCAACATGGATTGGACCATCGTAAGCCTGCACCCGGCCTTTATTGGACTGGCCATCCGGCAAGATCATTTCTTCAAATACGACACTCCAGCTGGTGGGCGGTTCCGGAAATACGTTGGTGTTGTACATCAGCACATTGGGGCCCCACATATAGGGGGTTCCGTAGTGGACGCCGTCGACGGTATGCCATGGTGCATTTTTCAGCCGGTCATCGACCGTGCCCCAACTTGGGATCAAATCGATATTTACGGGCTGCACGCGTTTTCCAGCAATCAGGCGTAAGGACGCATCGCCCGACGCAGTCACGAGATCAAAGCCGCCCTCATTCATGAGTGCGACCATTTCATCTGATGTGTTTGCGGTTTTGACACGCACCTGGCAGCCGGTTGCTTGTTCAAAACCGGTCACCCAGTCAAATTCGGCGATTGTTTCACCGCGTTCGATATAGCCAGGCCAGGCGACGATATCAAGCGCGCCTTCACCCGCACCGATTTCAGTTTTCATTTCAGCGAGCACTGCTGAAGAAAAAATCGCGTAAGCCAGGGCAGATATGGTTAAAAATCTAAGTTTCATCGAACTCCCTCCGAATAATATTTTGTTGTTCGATGGCTTATTGTCATCGAATGGGGGACAGTGGAGCCCGCAAAGGGATTCGAACCCCCGACCTGATGATTACAAATCAACTGCTCTACCAACTGAGCTATGCGGGCTACTCGTTTGTGGTGAATATGATAAATTCAAAAAAATAGAATCGGTGATAAATCTCTGATTCAGAACAACCGCCAGTACTTGAGGCGTATTGAGTACAAATGGTATTTTATGTTGGCGGTGACCGTACGCTTATCTAAAGCAGCAATTAGCGAGCTTGAGATCGTCCATTATTGTTGAGCGAATCTTCGCTTTCTCAACTTAAGCAGCAACCCGATATCTGCCTTGTTTGCAAAGACAGTCTGGCACACAGCGGGATTCGGCAAATTGTGCTAAACAATTAACAGCCGACACTTGAAGTCTCATCCTGGCTGCTTGAATCAGACACTCGACAGTTGATTATGGTGAATTTGCAAGTGGCCATAGTCGAATGATGACCGTAGAGCTGTTTACTGCAAAAGATGACATGCGAAAAGAACATCGCAAAAGATAACTTCACCTCACGCTGGACGCACAAGGTGTTTGCAAATGGATATGAATCCTATGGAAATTGTGAGAAGATTATGCTGAAGCCGCCGAGCATCACTGCCATCCCCACCGCCATCGACCATTTGATCCAGGTTAGACTGTCTTCAAGATTCTTGAATTTGCCGTTGAACTCGGTTCTCATATTCTCGTTCTCTGCGCGAAACTCGGCTCGCAGCTTCTCGTTCTCTGCGCGAAACTCGGTTCTCATATTCTCGTTCTCGGTTCGCAGTTTCTCGATCTCTCCACCAAGCTCGGTTCGCAGTTTCTCGTTCTCTCCGCCAAACTCGGTTCGCAGTTTCTCGATCTCTGCTTTGACAAGCTCAATCTCTGCTTTCACAAGCTCAATATCTGCCTTGGTTGCAAGATCGCCTTGGCTGTTATTGATCACCAAGGCAATAGCCTCAGCCTGCGGTGTCTCAAAGCCGGCCTGTTGCAAATCCTTCGATGCGGTCAGT
>JAJDZL010000041.1 GCA_022824665.1 Gammaproteobacteria bacterium
AGATTGGGGGTCGGTAAACCTGGAGCGTATTTTCTGAACTTCCTGTATCAAACTGGCTGATATTGCAATCGCATCGACACCTTCATGCGGTTTGGCAGCGTGACTTGCGCGCCCCTTCACTGTTATTTTGAATTCATCACCAGACGCCGCAAACGCACCTTTTCGCACTGTAATCTGACCCGTTTCGATACCGGGGTCGACATGAATGCCAATAACGCCATCAACATCGGCGAGAATCCCTGATGCCAGCACGTTCTCACTTCCGAGCGGTAGGGCTTCTTCCGACTGCTGAAAAATGAGGCGCACCGCACCAGGTAGCATAGATTTATTCTGGTGCAGCCAAATTCCGAGACCTGCAACTATTGCGGTGTGACCATCATGCCCGCAAGCATGCATCACTCCTGAATTTCTGGAAGCGAATTCGTGCCCCGTCGCCTCTTCAATCGGAAGTGCATCCAGGTCGGCCCGAATCGCAATGCGACGCCGATTCTTTGAATTTCCGTCGCCTTCAATATCAACTGCAAAACTGGCTGTGTCAAGCGCACGAATCTTATCAATTCCCTTCCCTGCTAGCTCTGTTTGAACGAATTTGGAAGTTTCGAATTCCTTGTTCGAAAGCTCTGGATTCGCGTGGATCGTTCTACGAATGCGCGTAGCTATCTCAAAGATGTCCTGACTGATCTCTGTGTTCATTTTTTTCTCGCACCTGCGAATGTGTGAATAAGTCGATAACTGCTAAAATGTGCGACTCCAGCAAGTTCGCAAATTTACTGCAATTTTTAGCAAAATCCAATTAAATTGCAACCCATTGCGCCCCGGTAGCTCAGTTGGATAGAGCAGCCGCCTCCTAAGCGGCAGGTCAGACGTTCGAGTCGTCTTCGGGGCGCCAAGTTTTCCGACCATTTAATCAGATGATCGCCTGTTCAATAAACGGTTCATTGCGTATCACCCGCTCATAACCCAATTCGGATAAATCCAGCGTCCTGTACTCACCATAGGTGACGTACTCTGATAGGGCTCTTCCTACCGCTGGAGACTGCTGCAGACCATGTCCGGTAAACCCGCTGGCAAACAAAAAATTCTTGACCGCACTGTGCGGGCCCACAATCGCATTTTGATCGAGCGTGTTGTAATCATAATGACCCGCCCACACATTCACCAATTTGATTGCCTCAAAATTTTTCGATCTCAAAGCCAGCTGCTCCCAGATCATCTCAAATTCATCATAACGCGGCACGAAATCGTCAGTATCGACGACCGGGTCAACACCAGGTGACACCCCAGTCATAAAATGCTCGCCTTCTGGCCGGCAAAAAGCACCAGACACATCAATCATCAGCGGCAACTGGCCACCGTTAACTGTCGCGGTTCCTTGCGGTGACTCGGCACAATCAAATATAAAAAGCGTGCGCTTGCGAGGCTCGACAGGCAACTCCAGGCCAGCCATCGCAGCAATCCCGGCACTTCTGGTACCCGCGGCATTGATCAGAAAGTCGCATTCAACGGTGTCGCCACCCGCAAGCGATACGCCAATGATTCTGTGTGCTTTACGATGCACCGCGCAGACCTCATCAATGACGTATTCAGCACCTTGCTCACGCGCCTTTTTTCTGAACCCGTCCATCAGTCCCGTGTTCGAAAACCACCCTTCCCCGGAACGCCCGTAGCTGGCAAGGCGTACATCTTCGGCATTAAGGTGAGGAAAGGCGCGAACAAGCTCATCTTTATCCATCAATACGACATCTGCGCCACACGCAATTTGCGCTTGGTGATTGGCGCACAAGATTTCCTCCTGCCGCTTCGTGCCGGCGAGAAAAAGATAACCGTTCTCCCGGAAACACAAGTCCGGTTTCGAATCTTCAACCTGCATCCGCTCGGCAAAATCGCGAATAAACTGAGTGCCAAACTGACTGATCTCAACATTGATCGCATTCGAAAACTGATGCCTGATTGAACTTGAACTCAATGCGGTCGCGGATTTCGAAAAAGACGGGTCCATCTCGAAGATGGCAACTGATCCATCAAAATCCGGATTAGCAGTCAGAAAATACGCGCAGGAACTGCCAGTAACCGCGCCACCGACAATCACAACATCGTACTTTCTTGACTTCACGACTGATTGTCATCGTCTGGATGGCCAAGCTCACAGAACCAGCCGCCCAGGAACTTGACACTGGTCTTTTCCGAGTCTTTCGGCGGTGCGCATTTTTCAATCTGATCGCGAAACGCTTCGGTATTGTCCTTAGCCACGTAACCAATATGACCGGCTTTGCTGTCGTCAACAACCTTGAGTCGATTGTCCGAAATTCCAAACGCAATGGCGTGCCCGACCCGCGGTGCTTCAAGTGCGCGTACAACATACTGAACACAGTCGTCAAACGACATCCAGCTCCACAGCATGCGCTCGTCAGCCGGTTCCGGAAACGATGAAAAGATTCGCAGACACAGGCTCTCAATACCAAACTTGTCCCAGTAAAGGCGACTCAGACTCTCGACAAACGTCTTTGAAACACCGTACAGACTATCCGGCCGAACCGGGCTGTCAGCGTCAATATGAGCTTCAAGTTCGTGGTACCCGATTGCATGCACAGAAGACGCATAAATCACCCGGAACGCACCGTTTTTGCGCGCTCCTTCATAAATGTTGTACGACCCCCTGATATTGCTGTCGAGAATCGTTTCAAACTTGTTTTCATAGACTGCCCCGCCAAAATGCACGATCGCATCGACGTCTCGAGTCGCCTCCAGCACACTTTGATAGTCACCCAGCTCACAAAGCAACACCTCTTCATTGGACGACGGATTTTCAATCTCCTCGCGGTCACTCAGGCGCAAGGTCTCGGTCAGGGGCGCAAGTCCCGCTCTAAGCTGAGTGCCCAATCGTCCGGCAGCACCGGTGAGTAATATCCGTTGGTATTTTTTCACTGTTGAAATGTCCGAATTTATTGAATTGTTAATCTTGCTGTGTTTCTGGTTTGGTTACGTAACCGGCAAGAAGATCGGCTTTTCTGGCTTCAGCGCTGCGTTTTTCCGGCACTCCGAAACCGCCACCGCCGGGTGCTTTCAGAATCAATCTGCGACCTGTCGGAACATGCTGCCAGCCCTTTGGCCGCAGTTTGGTGCCATCATCAAGCTCGACAACGCCTGCGCCACCGGCTTTGCCGCCATGTCGACCACTTGCCGGATGATAAATGCGGTCAAACATCGCCGAGAAATCAAATTCATAACCCGCTTTGGGCGCGATTTCGATCACCTGACCGAGACCGCCTCGCAGCTGGCCATCACCGCCGCTATCAGGACGAAGCTCCTTGCGCCACACAACAACGGGTCCGGTATGTTCTGTTGCCTCTACAGGCATCGTATGCACACCGGAAGGAAATGCGGTCGCCGATAGTCCATCCAATTGAGGACGTGCGCCTGTTCCGCCGGAATTAAACATTAATATCTCGTGTTGCTGTCCGTCGCGTCCGTTCGCGGGCCGCGCCGATATATGCAGATTCCAAAGCGATGACGCACCTTCAGCCGGAATTTGGCCAGGCAGGGCTTTCGCCAGTGCACCATAGATCAGATCTGGAATCATGTGCCCGAGCACGTGCCGCAAAGCAACCGGTGCCGGCCGCACTGCATTAAGTATATTCACCGGCGATGTCACTTCGAACGGCTGAAGTGCCGCAAAATTGTTGGGTACGTCCGGTGCAACAAGACATTTGAGCGCATAACAGGCATACGCCTTGGAATAATTGACCGGGCAATTGATGCCCCACCTGCTCATCGGATCAGAACCGGCAAAATCAACATACACCTTCTCGCCCGTACAGCTGACTTTGACCGCCAACGTAATCGGCTCATCATAGCCATCTACCGTGAGTGTGTTTTCCCAACTGCCCCTGGGGAGCCGGGCAGCGATTCTTTCAAGCGTTGCATTGCGCGAGCGGGAAAAAACAAACTCACTCAACTCATCAAAGCTGTCCAGGCCCGCTTCCGCAAACATGTCAACCAGGCGTCGATGGCCAACCTCGTTACATGCTGCAAGCGAATAGAAGTCGCCGACCACCTTGTCCGGCTCCCGGACGCCATGTCGAATGATCTTGACCAGGTCCTGATTAACGCTGCCGCGCTCGGCAAACTTCAAAATTGGAATCAGCAGGCCTTCCTCGTATACAGAACGGCCGTCGGCACCAAACCCGCGTCCCCCAATATCAACAACATGCGCAGTACAGGCAAAGAATGCCACCAGATTACCGGCCACAAAACTTGGCGCCACCATGGTAATATCATGCAAATGACCCGTCCCCTTCCAGGGGTCATTGGTCACATAGCAATCCCCCTCGAACATCTCCTCGCGCGGGATCTCGGCAAGAAAATTAAGCACCGATTCAGACATCGTATTGACATGTCCAGGGGTTCCGGTAACCGCTTGCGCCACCATTCGACCGTCAGGTGTGTATACCCCGGCAGACAGGTCTCCGGCTTCGCGTACCGAGGTCGAAAAAGCCGTGCGCAGCAGTGTCATCGCCTGTTCTTCAACCACCGAAATCAGCCGATTCCACATGACCTGCATGTAAATCCCGGAATGATCAGCCATCTTCCGCCTCACACTTCGCACTCAGCAATATCGAGTGATCCATTTGTATCGCGGCATCGTATCTAGACGATACGTAGGTTGCTGTCTCAGGTTCGACAATGAGCAACGGACCGCTGTAGCGGGCTCCTTTATGCAAGTCTTTACGCGCCACCACGCGGCAATCAAGCGTCTCGCCCGACGTCGTATCAACCACCTGCCTGAAAATATGCGTCAAAGGCGTATCGCTGCCTGCAAGCGGTTGAACCCTGTTTGGTTTGCGCTTTCGTTCAGTCGCTTTCACGGACCACGATACGACTTCAATTTCAAGATCGTCCAGCACATCAATGGTGCGACCGAAAAAGCCTCGGTAGCACGCTTCAAAGTGACGCTGTATGACATTCACGTCGTGTCCTTTAAGCCGCTGCAGCTTAAGTGGCACCGGGATTTCCCAGCCCTGTCCCTGATAGCGCATGAATGCGGTCAGTTCAAGGCGAATTTGCGCCGTTGTACCTGCCCGGACAAATCCTTCAGCTGACGCAACCAAATCCGCAAGCATGTCGTTCACCGCATCGACATCAAATCTCGACAGCGACACCACCCGCGTCGCAACCGCTTCATAACTGAACGGTGCCTGCAAAAATCCAATCGCTGAACCGACCCCGGCACCGGGCGGGATCAGGCATCGTTTTATGCCAAGTTTTTCGCAAAGTCTGGATGCGTGCAGCGGCGCCGCCCCGCCGAACGCAATCATCACATACTCGGATATATCTTTGCCGTTTTCGATTGCATGCACGCGCGCGGCGTTTGACATGTTTTCGTCGACAACTTCGCTGATGCCAAATGCCGCAGTCGACGTATCCAGCGACAGGCGCATACCAATGTCGCGCTCAATTGCAGCACTCGCAGCACTTGCAGACAGCTCAATTGCACCGCCCGCGAAATTATTCGGGTCGATCTTCCCAAGCAAAATGTCAGCATCCGTAACCGTCGCCTGGGTGCCACCGCGCTGATAACTGGCCGGCCCAGGTTCCGAGCCGGCTGACTGCGGGCCGATTTGAATTCTGGCCATGCCATCAACCCACACGATTGAACCGCCGCCTGCGCCAATTTCAATCATGTCAATGACCGGAATCGATATCGGCATACCGGAGCCCCTGCAGAACCGGTGACTGCGCGCAACTTCAAATTCCCGGCTGGTGCCTGGCTCGCCGTTCTCAATCAGGCAGATCTTTGCCGTGGTGCCACCCATATCAAATGAAACAGCCTTGTCAAAGCCAAACCGCGCTGCCGCGCCGGCGGCAAAAATTGCACCGCCGGCAGGCCCGGATTCAATCAGTCTGACCGGAAAGCGTTTTGCTGTGTCAATCGATATCAGCCCGCCCGCCGAATGAATCATATAGACCGGGCACTCGGCGCCTGCCTCAGCCAGTAATTTCTGCAAATTCGTGAGGTAACGCGCAATGCGAGGATGAATATAGGCATTCGCACATACCGTACTGAAGCGCTGGTATTCGCGCATCTGGGGCGCAACTTCGGAGCTCAGCGATATGGGCACATCCCGCAGCATCGCCGCGAGAATGTCTCGCGCACGTCGCTCGTGTGAGCCATCCGCATAGGCATGGATAAACCCAACCGCGACCGATTCAAAGCCCGCGGCGTCAAACTTTTGCGCCAACCCCTCAATCGATGCCTCATCGAGCGGCTCGAGTTCATTCCCATTGGCATCTAGACGACCGCGGACCGCGAACCGGTACTGGCGCTCAATGAGTGGTGGATTCAGCCTGAGATTCAAATCATACTGATCAAATCGATTCTCGGTGCGCATTTCAATGACGTCCCGAAATCCCTCAGTCGTCACAAAAGCACATTTTGCACCGCGTCGCTCGATCAATGCATTCGTCGCCAAAGTGGTGCCATGGATGATCATCCCGATTTCATCCGCACCAATACCCGCTTTGCGGGTGACCACTGAAATCCCCTCTAATATACCGGCCTCAGGTGCCTTTTGGTTGGTGAGGACTTTAGTCGAAATGCTCTGTCCACGAACGTTCAGCACGATATCTGTGAACGTACCGCCGATATCTGTTCCCAAACGAATATCGCGATATTGATTGTTCATATTTGCGTCAACTGACCGCAAACCAGGGCCTGATCATTGCCTATTTTTATTCGGTACTTCGACAACTTTGAATTCATGCCGTTTTGCACAAACTGAAAGACGTCACTTCTTGCTAATTTGCTTAATTTGGTTTAAATGCATACGGCTAACTGAGCTTAATTTGAGGTTCGAATAAAGTCATCTCATGCAGCATTTTGCCGCATCGAATTCAATCGTTCCACAATAATCCGTGCAATGCAAAATTTTGCAAGAAAATTCAACAAAATCTACAATATACCGCCTGTTAATAATTCTGTGGAAAATGACCAAAATCATATATTTTCGTTTTGAAATCAAATTCGCGCTTTGGATTCAAATCTTCAATCTATTTTCTCTATATGAAAACAAATGCTTAAGGAATTTTTCTTAGCACTGTTTATAGGTCACGTCTCTATCTGAAAACAGCCGTTTTTTGCAGTTGTGAATATCTTTTGGAAAAATTCGCTGTTTTTTTTGGGTACGCTTAGGTGATGGAGCGACCCGATAAATCAGTGATATCATTGTTTTTTAGAGTCTGTAAAGCGCAAAAAATGCATACCCCAAAAAGAACAGGAACACAGAAAACGTACCGATAATCGGGGGCATATTATTCAGAATTGCAATGTAGCCCACTGACTGTTGCATGGCAAAATAAAACAGGCCAAACAGCAAGCCAAACAGGACAAAATGACCGGTGCTGAATGCAGTTCGTCGGCGGAAAGTAAACAGAACTGCAAACATGCCCATGACCAGCAGGGACAGCGGAATAATCAGCCGGTTCCAGAGTGCCAGCTCATGAAAATCGTTCGTCAAACCAATTTCCTTGCGAAGTTGCACCGATTCATAAAGCTCCATGATGTTCAGCTCAGCCGGATTGCGGGTTTCAAGCACCAGCTTCAATTGATTAAATTCAAACTGCAGCTCCTGCGATGAATTAAGCCGGCTTTCCATACGGTTGTCTTTAACCTGCAAATTCGTTGTCGAAAGCAGCCGCAGAGCATTCAGATCGTCGGTGATGGCGCCGGCATGTGCATAGGACTGTCCTTTGAATCTGCCTTGCTCATCGAATTGATAGATGCTGACACCCGAAATGCCGCCGAATTTGTCGATCTGATCAATATGGATGAAATCATTTTTATTTCTGATCCAGATGCCGTTTCCGGTCGTCTCGGGCACATCTGCGAAGTCTGTGGAACCGACTTGCGAGCCCTTGGTTTCGGTAAACGGCACCACGAATTCTCCCCACAAAAAAATCCCAATTGCGAAACATGCCGAGAATCCGACAACCGAGCCAACAATCCGGGATTTCGTAACGCCGCTAGCCTGTAAAGCAATTAACTCGAAGTGTCTGGACATTAGGGAAAGTGCCAAAATCGTTCCAATCAGCAAAATCATCGGCGACAGTTCATAAATCATTCTTGGCACCGCGTAGCCCAGAGTTTCAGCAATCAGCGAAGCAGACCGATCACTGTCACCTTCGAGTTCATCCAGAAGTGACAGAAAGATATATACCAGCATCAGCCAAAGACCAACGACCGCAGACTTGCCGGATATTTCGCGACCGATGTGCCAGTCCACAATCTTGATCAGCGTCATACTAAGCGCGTCTCGAGGTAATCGCGGCGGCGAGTGAGCGGTTGTAGTAGCTGCGCACAAATATTCCGACGATCAATATGATCATTGCAAAGTGCGGTATCGCACTCAACCAGCCGGAGGTGATTTCTTGATTTCTGACCAGCTCCGCAGTAAATCCCAGCACGCTGCTATATACGAAGTAAACCACGATGCCGCCAATCAAATTAATGCCCATTTTCGAACGGGCAGCTGAACTGCCCCAGGCAAAAGCGAGTAACACAACAAGGGTCATTGCCAGGACCTTTGAAAGGCGCCAGCTTAGCTCGGCCTTGTCCTGCGGCGCCTCAGACTTAATCAGACGCGCAGTGGGCTTTGCCTTCGTGTGGATTGGATTGTCCTCGAAACCAACGGTCGGGGAACGCTCGACAAACACGTCGAAGCCGATATCCTGATAATCCAGCGTATCCGGGTCAAACTGGTAGAGCGCGCCGTCCCGTATCTCGATCTGCTCGACTCGCTCATTCAAATCGAAGTTGTATGAGCCGCGCTGCGCAACAATAATCGATTGCTTGGCCTCACCGGCACGCAGATAGAACAACCTTAGGGGATCTTCAACTTCATCTGCATAGTGACTATAGTAGAGCACGCTGCGGCCGGAATCGATTTTACGAAAATCGCCCTTCTTGAAAGGTGCGCTCTTGGTCGTCAACCGGTACTTTTCGATTTCATGCTCGTATCCCAACTCAGCATATGGTGCGACATAGAGGGATAAAATTGCAACCACGAAGGTTGCTCCAACAGCCACCACGGCAGCAGGTAACAGGTAATCCAGCGGGCCGACACCGCTGGTGGCAAATATTGTGATCTCGTTGTCCCTGCTCCAGCGCATCATGACCAGCATAATGGCGATAAAAACTGCAGGCGTAAGAATTACGTCCAGGAAAGTAGCGAGTTTGAACGTGAGTATCATACCCAGTCCATCAACCGGCAAATGACCCTGTACCGCTCTTCTGAGCAGCGCCAGCAGCTTAACAACGGAAAAAATACCGACAGTCATCAGCATGACGATCCCGCAATTGAATGCGGTTTCAGTAAACAGTCGTGTATTGAATATCTGCATGCGAATAGCCGGCGGGCTTCAGGTTTCGATATTGCGTCCAGGCACAACTCAAAACGGAGCCGGAGAACAACTTAAAGCGTCCGCCATCTGCTACAATTTCTAGGTTTAATCAACTGTGCGATTAAGCAATCTCATCAACAATTCATCACTGGAGAGCCTTATGCCCATCAAATATACAACCAGAAGTACCGGTGCCTCGGTCTGCGCCAGTGGTTACGTCGTTGTAGGTGTCTACGGCAATAAAGATTTTACTTTGTCAGCTAGCGACATTAACGACAAAACAGATGGCGCGCTGGCAGCGCTCATTGCAAACAGGGATTTGAAAAATGAAGTTGGCAGCTGTGTCCTGCTGCCGCTGGCCAGCGGCATAAAGGCGCGACGGGTCGTTGTAGTGCAGCTTGGCCCGCGCAAAAAATTCGACCAGGCAAATCTCAACAAGGCAATCAATGGCGCGGCCGCAATGATCGCCCGCCTGGAACCCGACAGCATTGCCGTATTCATCGGCGACATGGCGATCGAAAGCCGCAGCACGGCATACCTGGCAAGACGCGTGGTCGAAATCTTCAGTGCGCACCTTTATAAGTTCGATCAGTTGAAAAAAGAACAAAAGAAATCCCGCAGACAATGGCAAGTTCAAATTGCGGTCGACTCGCGGGCCGCACAAAAGGAACTTCAGCAAGCTGTAGAAACAGGCAAGGCGGTCGCTGAAGGCGTTTGCCTGGCACGCGACCTCGGCAATTTACCCGGCAATATCTGCACGCCGACGTATCTCGCCAACACCGCCAAAGACCTTGAAACTCACGACAATATGAGCGTCCAGGTACTCGAAGAGGACGAGATGGCCGAGCTCGGCATGCACTCGCTGCTGTCGGTCTCCCGGGGCAGCCGGGAACCGGCCAAACTGATCATCATGAACTATACCGGCGACGCATCCGGCAGCGCACCAATCGCACTGGTTGGCAAGGGCTTGACGTTCGATGCCGGCGGCATCTCAATCAAGCCTGCCGGTGCGATGGATGAGATGAAATTTGACATGTGCGGCGCAGCAGGCGTCATCGGAGCCATGCAGGCAATTGCATCACTTAAGCTCCCGGTCAATGTGCTCGGGGCGGTTGCCAGCAGTGAAAATCTGCCGGACGGTGCTGCCAACAAACCCGGCGACATCGTAACCAGCATGGCCGGTCTGACCATTGAAATTCTCAACACTGACGCTGAAGGCCGGCTGATCCTGTGCGATGCACTGACCTACATTGCGCGGTTCAAGCCACAAACGGTCATTGATGCAGCCACGCTTACAGGTGCCTGCGTCATTGCACTCGGCAAACACTGCAGCGGGCTTTTCAGCAACAGCGATGAGTTGGCCGAAGAGATCATTACAGCTGGCGAAATGAGCGATGACCGGGCTTGGAGGATGCCGCTTTGGGAGGAATACCAAGCGCAGCTGAAAAGTAATTTCGCCGACGTTGCAAATATCGGCGGACGGGATGCTGGCGCGGTAACCGCAGCGTGCTTTCTCGCCAGGTTTACCGAGGACTATCGCTGGGCGCATCTTGACATTGCCGGTACCGCATGGAACACCGGCAGCAAGAAAGGCGCAACGGGTCGACCGGTTGGGTTGTTCGTCCAATACGTTTTGAACCACCTGAATCGAGACAGCCAAAGTTGATGCTGAACGGCAATTAATATGACCGAAGTTGTGTTCTATCACTTGAAGCCGCCGCAGCAATACGGCAAGCTGCAACTG
>JAJDZL010000121.1 GCA_022824665.1 Gammaproteobacteria bacterium
ATCCAGTACTGCAAGCCTGGGTTCCAGCATCAGCATCTGTAGAATTTCATTGCGTTTTTTCTCTCCACCTGA
Source organism: Gammaproteobacteria bacterium (assembly GCA_022824665.1). Lineage (GTDB taxonomy): Bacteria > Pseudomonadota > Gammaproteobacteria > Arenicellales > JAJDZL01 > JAJDZL01. Next base: position 73 of record JAJDZL010000121.1, read on the forward strand.
GAAACCGTCGTTCACCGGCCGGTACAGGAAAGAGTCATTGATTTCCAGCAGATTCATTTTCTCCCTGACGAGTTTAAGAAAATCAATGGCATCCACTTCCGGCTCGCCGCGGTGCTTGCGAAGTGAGTTGACTGCAGCTTTGATCAGGTAAATATTGTTAACGCCCGGAATTTCAATGGGATGCTGAAAGGCCAGAAAAATTCCTTCGCGGGCGCGCTCCTCAGGGTCGAGCTCCATAAGGTCAGCACCCTGAAACTCAATTGAGCCGCTGATCCCGTCGTCTACTTTGCCGGTGATGACATTAGCCAGCGTACTCTTGCCGGACCCGTTGGGGCCCATGATGGCGTGTATTTCGCCGGGGTTGACAGAAAGATCAATACCGTTGAGAATTTTTTTCTCATCGATTTCGACTTTCAGATTTCGAATTGACAGCATTCTTGTCAAGCCTCACAAATAGTTTGAAATTGATTAATCTGACGTTAAGGGCAGCAGCTGGTCAGCCAACTGCCCCTTCCAGGCTGATGCCCAGCAGTTTTTGCGCTTCAACTGCGAATTCCATTGGCAGTTCCTTGAAGACTTCCTTGCAAAATCCATTGACGATCATGGATACCGAATCCTCTTCGGACAGACCGCGCTGCTTGCAATAGAACAGCTGGTCTTCACTGATTCTTGATGTAGTCGCTTCGTGCTCAACCTTGGCACTTGGGTTTTTCACCTCGATGTAGGGAAATGTGTGCGCACCGCATTTTTCACCCATGAGCAGTGAATCGCACTGCGAGTAATTGCGGGCATTGGCCGCGCCTTTGAGTATTCGCACCAGGCCGCGGTAGGAGTTCTGGCCCTTACCTGCCGAAACGCCCTTGGAGATGATCGTGCTCGATGTGTCCTTGCCGATGTGAACCATCTTGGTGCCGGTATCAGCCTGCTGATAATTGTTCGTCAGCGCGACCGAGTAAAACTCGCCAATGGAACGGTTGCCTTCCAGCAAAACGCTCGGGTATTTCCAGGTGATTGCCGAACCGGTTTCAACCTGGGTCCAGGAAATCTTTGCATTGTCGCCGCGGCAGGCACCGCGCTTGGTAACAAAGTTGTAGATTCCGCCGCGGCCCTGTTCATCGCCCGGGTACCAGTTCTGTACGGTCGAGTACTTGATTTCGGCATCTTTCATGGCAATCAGTTCGACGACTGCCGCGTGCAGCTGATTCTCATCGCGCATGGGTGCGGTGCACCCTTCGAGGTAGCTCACATAGCTGCCTTCATCGGCCACAATCAGGGTACGCTCGAACTGACCGGTATTCATCGCGTTGATGCGAAAGTAAGTCGAAAGCTCCATCGGGCAGCGCACGCCCTTCGGAACATAGACAAACGATCCGTCGCTGAATACCGCGGAATTAAGCGCAGCAAAAAAATTGTCGCCAGATGGCACCACTGAGCCCAAATATTTGCGCACCAGTTCCGGGTGTTGCTGTACGGCTTCCGAAAAAGAACAGAATATCACGCCGGCATCAGCGAGTGTTTTCTTGAACGTTGTTGCGACCGAAACACTGTCAAAAACAGCATCGACCGCGACGCCGGCAAGCATTTTCTGTTCGGAAAGCGGAATACCGAGCTTTTCGTAGGTTTCAAGCAGTTTGGGATCAACCTCGTCCAGGCTCTTGGGCCGGTCGGCATCGGACTTGGGTGCCGAGTAGTAGCTGATCTGCTGATAATCGATGGGTGTATAGTTGACGTGTGCCCAGACCGGTTCGCGCATTTTCTTCCAGCGCGCGTACGCTTTCAGGCGCCAGTCGCGCATAAATTGCGGTTCGAGTTTCTTATTCGAGAGCGCAATGACGACGTCTTCGTCGAGTCCCGGCGCAAACGTTTCGGACTCTATGTCTGTTGTGAATCCCTCCTTGTATTGTCGACCGACGAATTCACTGATGTCATGTGCAGTTGATGAGCTCACAGCGCGTTATCCATTGTTGATTGAGGTGAATTAAGAAAATGAGACGCGTTGCGTGTACTCGTTTGCTGCGCAGCGCATAGACTGACGCTCGGCAACCTGTCGAACGCGCGGGGTTTTAACGATGTCCCCCAGTTTCAGCCCGTCCAGAAACAAAGAAATCTGCCGGCTAAGGTCAGTCCACAACTCATGCGTCAGGCACACCTCACCGTCCTGGCAGTCCTCTTTGCCGTGACAGCGGGTAATATCGATGGGTTCATCGACCGCATCGATGATCTCGAATATCGAGATGCTGTCGGCCGGCCTCGAAAGGCGGTAACCGCCATTTGGACCTCGAGTTGCGCTGACCAGTCCGCTGACTTTAAGTTTGGCGAAAATCTGCTCAAGATAAGCCACCGAAATCTCCTGATGCCTGGCAATTGATTTGAGCGCGACGTGTCGGCTGTCTGACTCATGTAAAGCCAGATCCATCATCGCGGTTACTGCATAACGGCCTTTGGTTGTTAGTTTCATTTTGATTCGCCTGAACTGAGCTATTTCCGAGTATTTTACTTGGTATTTCGCGAAACTGAGCAGGTTTTTCGATGCGGCTAAAGAACGGGCCACGAGCAGATGAATTAGCAGATGAATCGGAACGCAATTGATCTAAAGGTGGTGCTTGTGCCTCAGTGCACAATTGCGCTGCCTCCCGACCGGCTGATGGGTGTTTTGCTTTGGCGTACGGGGATTATTTTTTTAAAGCCGGTTACACGGACCAGACGATGCTGAGCAGCCTATAGCCGGTTGTTTCATAAATTCAATGTCTACATCAGTAGATATAATTATTCGAAATATTTTTTGAAACAGCGATCAACAATAATAATTTAGATATTAGTTAAAGATATTGATGTTGCAAATGGGTTGATTTAGACATTACATTCCAAAGGCAGACGCAAATTGATGCGGCCAATTGGTTTTTTTCCATAAGCAATAAAGAAAATAACAATCACGCTTGTTCCGCTTAGACCAGTCGAAGAGTTTCGATTGGGGAACAAAAAAGCCAATCATCACAACATGGACGAAAGGCCCATACAGGGAGTCCGGGGGTGTGCCTTGAATTACAACCGACGCAAATTTTTACTGGCCGCGACCTCCACGGCCGCTTCGGCAACTGTGCTGTCTTCAACCGGTTGTGTTGCCCCCAAAGCAGCACCGTTCGGAAGCCAGTCTTCTTACACCAGTCAGATACTCAAGCCTGAAAATCAATGTACGGTTTTTTTCTGGCTGGATGCTGCGATGCAGCAGGTACGCGATCAAAGAGTTGCGCCGCCGCGTTCAGCGTATAACTTTGGGCTGGCAACCGCGGCCGGATTCCTGGCAGCAAATGGCATCGTTCAGGCTTATGAAGAACCCTATGGAATTGGCCATGGGCCGCGCCATGCAAATCCTGAGGTAGCCTACGGCGTTGCCTTTTCGATTGCCGCCGCAGAGGCTTTCCAACAACCGTTTTTCTTTGATCGGATCGCTTTCCTCAATCGGTTCCCAGGCAGTGAAGCAAAGTCGCTGGGTGTTGAATGGGGTCAGGCTGCAGCCAGGCGCGTGCTGGATATGAGAACGCATGATGGCTCTGAACCCAGTAAAGCGAACTACTACCTTGGGCGTTATGAACGACGCACAGATTCATTGCGCTGGCGTCCAACCGGTCCGTTTTATGGCGCAACACCCGGTCCGGCGTTCCCCACCTATGATCGCGGGCTTTATCCCGGGCATGGCTATATCAAGCCCTGGACCATGACGAGTTGTGATCAGTTCCGGGCCGCGCAATTCTACGACCCGAGAAGTCCTGAATTCGCGGAGCAATTCGACATGCTTCGCCACCTGGGCGCAGCTGACAGTGCGATTCGCACTGAAGAGGAATCAGAAATTGCGTTGTTTTGGGAAGACGGACCCTGGG
>JAJDZL010000120.1 GCA_022824665.1 Gammaproteobacteria bacterium
CAGGTCGACCCAACGGTTGAAGTCAACTGGCTAGCCGATGAAGGCTGCGAGCTTGCACCAAATCAGACTGTCTGCCGGATACACGGAAAAGCCATTTCGATCTTGAGCGCGGAGCGAACTGCACTTAACTTTCTACAGACCCTGTCGGGGACTGCAACCCTCACGCGCCGGTATCAGGATGCGGTCGCACCTTTCAAAGTGCGTATACTCGATACGCGTAAAACGATTCCAGGCCTAAGAACAGCGCAGAAATACGCCGTTCGAACCGGCGGTGGCACCAACCACCGAATGGGGCTTTACGATGGTGTGCTGGTCAAGGAAAATCACCAATACATCTCTCACTCTGTGCAGGAATTAATCGAACGATTGTCGCCCGCCGAATCGCAAGTTGAACTGGTTGAAGTCGAAATTGAAGCGCTTGAAGAACTCGAAGCAGCAATTGCAAGCGGAGCCAGCCGCGTGATGCTGGATAATTTCAGCCTCACTGACATTGCCAGGGCTGTCCAGCAAAACAATCAGCGCGTTGAGCTTGAAGCGTCTGGCAATATTGACCTTGATACCATCGAAGCGGTTGCAAAAACCGGTGTCGACTTTATTTCAGTCGGTGCGATTACCAAACACCTGCAAGCTGTTGACTACTCGCTGCAGTTCGAAAAGAACGTTGCGAGGTAATCCTGCAGGAATCCTCAGGAGCCCTGAAGCTTCCCCTCCAACTGCCGAGTGAGTTCCTCCCGGGTCGTCGGACCAACCTTGGTAAACACAATTTCACCTTCCGGTGACACGATGAATGTCGTCGGCAGCCCTTTTAGCGGTTCGAACGGAATCAGGGGACTTTCTCCAACTCGCAACACCAGGTAGTTGATTTTCAGCGCTTCCATGAATTTCTTTAGCGCGTTGGTATCGATTTCTTCAAAGTCAATACCGATGACGGCTACCGGCACCGGATCCGTCATTTCCGCAATCTCATTGAGTTCAGGAATCTCCTTGAGGCATGGACTGCACCACGTTGCCCAGAAGTTGACGATAACCCACTCGCCGCGAAAATCTGACAGGCTGTGCATTTTGCCATCCGGGTCCGGCAAAGTGAAGTCTACCGGGTCAGCTGACTTTACCGGGCCCGCGCAGATAAGCAAAATTGCAAATAGAACTGCAATATCTGGAAATTTGAATCGTTTCACGCTTTGTATCGTCATCTTGCTGAACCTGTTGCGCGAGGGTAAAACACCACTAGCCAGTTTGTTTGACCAGTAAAGCTCAGAAATTGTTTACCAACAAACCAGGAATATTCGTATTTCGGGAACTCGATGCTCAAGGCGTCTGATGAACAGCTGAATCTGCAATGGAAAAGCGTTCAGCACGTTTTCATTGTACCGTTTTGGAGTAAATTGAACTGCTCCTGCGTACAAATCGAATGCCATACGTTTTGTTGCCACCATCATCGCGTTTTGGTTTGACAGTATCTTCATAGTCAATGCCAGGTGCCACAAGCAAGATAACGCTTGAGGGTACCACCAAGATGTAACCTATCGACCTATTGGACCTTGCCGGCCTCGCACAATTGTGATGGTTCGATAGCACTTTCAACCCAGAGTCAACCACTGATTCAACGATGGAAACTACTCAGGAACGAAAGATGTGATGGGCAAACCAATGCTCGGTTGCAAATGGATTTTTTCGCGATCAGTCCCGGTCTGTGGATTTATCGAAAAAAAAAGAGTCAAACACGAATTGCGCCGATAAACAAATTATTGACAATTTTGTCACATAACTTATGATATACACTTACTGAAATTAACCGAATTCTGCTTTCTGCGTTGCAGATTTGCAGAATTCATTGAAAAAAAAGGAGAATATTCAGATGCGTAAATTATGTCTAGCAATGCTCGGGGGCTTTCTCTTAGCAGGAACCTCTCTCGGAGTTTTTGCTGAATCTAAACCCGTTGGCATCACCCCGGAAATTATGGCGATTCCCGTCATGATTAACGGTGCCACAGTTGAATTCAAACGTAATCAGGACAATAACGCGACCGTGAATCCTGCATTTGCGAAAACTTCCAGACCCTGCCCTCCATTTTGCATTCAGCCTTCCAACCTGGCACTCGGTGTCGAAACAATTGGGGAAGTTGAACTGATGCACTTTGCGAAGCAGATGAATGAAGGTGACGCGGACATCATCGTCATTGATTCACGAACGCCTGACTGGGTTGAGCGCGGCAGCATTCCAACTGCAATGAATGTTCCGTGGACCAACCTGAATCCTGCTAAAGGCGCAACGCCGCTTGAAATTGCAGAAATTCTTGAGTCTACCTTCAACGTTACCGAAAGCGAAGGATTATTTGATTTTTCCCAGTGCCGAACTGCTGTCATGTTTTGCAATGGCATGTGGTGCGGTCAATCGCCGAATAATATCAAAAACCTGCTGCGGCTGGGTTATCCGGCACACAAAATCAAGTGGTATCGAGGCGGAATGCAGGATTGGGAGATTCTGGGTCTGACAACTGTCAAGCCAAGTTCCTGATCTTAAGTTTAGAATCTCATTTAAACCGCACCCGGTGCAGCAGCACCCGGTGCGGTTTTTTTGTTACGCACCAGCGCTTTCAACCGCATCTTGCTTCAGGGCTAGTATCAGAGTTCGCATGTCTTCCGGCACACCCTGACTCCAGCGTCGCCTTTCCCCTGTCAGTGGGTGATCCAGCTCCAGGGATTCCGCATGCAGTGCCTGTCTGCGAAAGGCGGTTAACACCTCCACCAATGCTGAACCCGCACCGGCAGGTATCCTGGCCCGCCCGCCATATTCCGGATCACCAACCAGTGCAAAGCCAGCATATCGGAAATGGACCCGAATCTGGTGCGTGCGGCCTGTTTCCAGTGTCACGCGAACCAGTGTGTGTGCCCGATATCTGGAAACGATCCGGTAGTGACTAATCGCACTTTTGCCAACACCGGCCGCCATACGCGTTCGATCATGGCGATTGCGGCCAATACTGACATCGATGGTTCCGCCGGCAACCAGTCGACCCTCAACCACCGCGACATAACGACGCCCGGCCGAGCGCTTTTTGAACTGCCTGATCAGGTTGAGGCGCACCGCTTCGGTTTTCGCAATAACCAATAGGCCGGATGTATTCTTGTCGAGCCGATGTACAATGCCTGCCCTGGGAAGTTTTTTCAGCGCGCTGTCATGCTCAAGCAAGGCATTCAGCAAAGTGCCATGCCAGTTGCCGGCACCCGGGTGCACCACCATGCCTGGCGGCTTATTGATGATGATCAGCGCATCGTCTTCATCGATGATGTCGACTGGAATATCTTCTGCAACCCAGTCGCGCTGAGGCTCGTCCGG
>JAJDZL010000106.1 GCA_022824665.1 Gammaproteobacteria bacterium
TGTACTGGACGGGCTTGATGGCAGAGTTGCACGACTGACCAACACAACGAGTGATTTCGGCAAAGAATATGACAGTCTGGCTGATGTGATCAGCTTCGGACTTGCTCCGGCACTGGTGGTGTTTGAGTGGACAGTTTCGAGTCTTGGCAAGGTTGGATGGCTCTGTGCGTTTCTTTATGTTTCTGCAACTGCCTTGCGGCTGGCGAGGTTCAATACACAGTCAGCCTCCAATCCGAATTACTTTCAGGGTATGCCGTGTCCTATGGCTGCCGCGTTTTTGGTTACCTGGATGTGGGTAATTCATACAGGTTGGGGCGGTGATATTGCACTCGTTGCTGAGATGACCACGGTCATCGTTGTGATTCTCGCACTTAGCATGGTGAGCGCGGTTCCGTATCCCAGTTTTAAGAATTTCGGTGTTAGAGGGCGCGTGCCGTTCGTTACAAGCATTTTGATGGTATTTGGTATTACACTGATTTCTTTTGATCCGCCTAGAGTACTGTTTGTACTGTTCCTTGCATACGTGTTGAGTGGCCCTGTCTTGTGGCTTTCCGGTAAATCTGGCAAAAAACCGATTCGACGCGTAGCGGCAGTCGCGCGACGAGATAGCAAGGAAGATAAGCGCTGACAAAGTTGATACAGTTTTAAAAAGGGAATAATGTTTTATAGTTGACAAGTGAAAAATCAATCCAATTTTTTGGTTTTTTTAGAAGATTTCTGCTTTTCAGATTTCAGACTGGACTTTGGTTTGACTCCCAGCAACACCCTCATAACGTCATCAAACTCGAAGTCGGTCATTTTTGGAATTGACTTTGATGTTTTCATATTATCTCCTTTCTATGCCACTTTCCTGATGCCCGGAATGTTCGGCAATTCTCTCTCAATCAATTTTTCAACACTAAACCCTCATGATGTCTAGCGGCGATCACCCCGTACAGCAAAATTATTTTTCAAGGCAAATCCTTGAATAAAATTGTAATCGCCCATAATATCTTTCAATCTTTTCTTTTCCCGATTGTTCTCAACAGTTCTCATATATTTCTCAAAGCAAATCAGCACTCCGCACTTGGCACCAGATTCTCGAACGGTTGTTGATAATGGTTTCACTGAGTCTGGATGAACTTTGCCGCCTTTCACCTGAACAACAGCAAATGTTCTTTCATCTCCGCCTAGCAATCTTTCGCTAGTAGCGAAAGGTATTACACCATCAACCCCGCCATCGGCGCCCCTTTCTCCAGGTTCACGGAACAGTCCCCGAGCACCAACTTCGCCACAAGCCCATTTCTCAAATTCCAACGGATCTGTGCGAGCTAGTTCTTCAGCTTCTACAACTGACAACGGGCAGCCAATAACTGGAATATCGCCCCTTGTGAGGTTGAAGTTATCAGTTAATCTGTTTCTGACCAATCCAGCGGAAAACTGAGATATGTCAATGCCGATCCATTGCCGATTTAATTCTTCGGCGGCATGAAGCGTTGTATCGCAACCACAAAACGGATCGAAAAGGGGCTTATAAACAAAAGTTGACAAAGACGATAATAGAACACAATAACAATGTGGTTTGGTATAATTCTCTAACAATAGATTTATATCTGTCTTATGCCTCACCGAAACATTCGCTACCGCCTCTACCCCCAAAACCGCAGCAATGCCGGCCTGCTCAACCAGTGCCTCGGTGCCACCCGCTTTGTGTGGAACCACTTTCTGGCTGAGAATAAACAAATGATGCAAGCCCATCAGGCCGACCCCACCCTGGCACGTCCTGAAATATCATTCTTCTCACTGGGTAAAGCATTCATCAAGCTTCGCCACCGGACCAAATGGCTCAAAGCGCTGCCTTGTCATCCAATCCGTTATCAGTTAAAGTACCAGGCTGACGCCTGGCAACAGTGTTTCAAGTCAGACAAGGGATTTCCAAAGTTCAAGTGCAAGAATCACGACAATGACTCGGTTACGTTTCCAGCCGGTTCATTCAAGTTGAATGGAGAAAGTCTCTACTTACAAAAGATCGGACAGGTGGTCTTAAGCGGCTCGAATCCCTATGAAGGATGTGACGCGAAGCAGGTGGTGGTGAAAAAAGACGATGACAAGTTTTATGCAACGGTGTGTTATGAAGTCAGTGAGGAGCACCTTGCTGGAGTCGACAACGGCAAGGCGCTTGGCATTGACATGAATGTGGGGCAGTTTGCGACCAGTGCAGGTGAGCTCAAACACATGCCGGATGTGGCAAGACTGGAAGGGAAGAAAAACCGCTACCAGCGTCAGATGGCGCGGCGCCGAAGGCCCAATCATAAACAGGGGATCAAGCCGTCGAACCGGTATTTGAAAGCGCGCAAGCGCTGTCGTAAAGCGATGCGCAAAATACGGCACATCCGCTCGAACTGGCAGCACCAGGAATCGAGCGCCATTGGCAAGGACTATCAGTATGCAGTGGTTGAGAATTTGAACACCAAAGGGATGACAAAATCAGCGAAGGGAACGGTCGAAGAACCCGGTGTGAATGTGGCGGCCAAGTCAGGTTTAAACCGTGAGATATTGAAGACCGGCTGGTATGGATTGAAGCAGAAACTTGCGTACAAGTGCGAGTTAATTGAGGTCAGTGCAAAAAACACCTCTCGTCGGTGTCATGTGTGTGGGCACACAGACAAAGACAATCGCAAGCGTCAGGCTGTATTTAAGTGTATGGCTTGCGATCATTCGGACAATGCGGATGTAAATGCCGCATTAAATATATTAGCCTTGGGGACTCGGGCGATTGGACGTGGGAGAGGCGACTCGTTGGAGACCTCAGTGATCCGTCAAGAAGATATGCTGCTTGATTTTGTCAAGTTAGCTTTATAAGTCCCATCGAAAACCATATCTCCTGCATAATCGCGCGTCTATTCAGGATGTTACAAGATCGAAAAACCCTCATAAAAGCCTATACAATGTGTAGCTTATCTCACAGACTCGGAACATGAAATGCAGATAACCTTATATTCTGTCAAATTGATAGCAGAAAAAACAGTTTGCTGGTTGTTTTTCGGCATGGTTGCAAGCGGAATCTTCGTATCGGGTGCTCTGGCATCAGATGCTGATGTAGAAGAAGAAGAAGGAGAGGCCATGATTTTTGAGTTGCCGAAGCCAACTTGGAGCAACGGAGTCACTTTTGACGAGAAAGTCCGATACTCGTATTCAGTAAACGACGTCGAGGCAAATTACGGGGCAGACCATTACGTGCAGGGTGGAAGGACGGGGAAAATTGTATGGTCTAAAGGACAGATTTCAACCGTGGAATTTAAAGTAAATTTGAAATCTGACGACATCGATGAAGGTGCTGGCGAAAAATTCAATTTGATTCTAAATTCTCCCCAATACGAAGTCGTTCCAGGTGTGTATTTGTACGGTTTTGGTTTGCCCGCGAATATCAAATACACAGGCTTGATTCTTGAAATAGATTGAACGATCAAGGTAGCCTGGCGCGCAAGCATTATTCCCTTTAAAAAATGAGACCGCATTCCTGAGCGGACTCCAAATCTGGCTGCCAAAAATTTTGCATTCAAACGCTCGATGATGTATAAATCAGTCCGAGATGTTTAATTCTTTCAATCAACTCACTTCAAATAAAGCCACACTCGGCCTGCTTCTGCTGCTGCGCCAGTAGGCGCGCAGTATCTCTTTTTAAAAAATTCCCTCATCGACTGTTCCACCAGCAACACTGCTTGGCGGGCGGTTCCGGTTTAAAATTTTTTTATTAGGTATTCTCATGTCGGAACGATTAATTATTTTTGATACAACTTTGCGGGACGGTGAACAAAGTCCCGGCGCCTCAATGAATGCAGAAGAAAAGTTGGCGATTGCCAGGCTGCTGGAAAAGATGCGTGTTGATGTGATTGAAGCAGGCTTTCCGGCCGCAAGTCCGGGAGATTTTGAGGCAGTCAGGCAGGTTGCCCGGGAAATTTCAGAAAGTACGGTTTGTGCATTGGCCAGAGCCGTGAAAGGCGACCTCGACCGGGCTGCTGAAGCAGTGAAACCTGCCAGGTCCCAGAGAATTCATACATTTATCGCCACCTCTCCAATTCATATGAAGGAAAAGCTTAGAATGGATGAGAACCAGGTGTTGGAAAGAGCGGTGTGGGCAGTTACCCGAGCGCGAAACTACACCGACGATGTTGAATTTTCTCCAGAAGATGCCGGACGATCAGAGCTCGATTTTCTGTGCAGGATCATCGAGGCGGCGATCAAAGCGGGCGCACGGACGATCAACATTCCAGACACCGTTGGCTATAACATGCCCGATCAGTTTGCAGGAATTATTGAACAGTTAATGGAGAAGATTCCAAACTCGGACCAGGCAGTTTTCTCGGTCCACTGTCACAATGACCTTGGCGTCGCAGTTGCCAATTCACTGGCGGCTGTGCAAAAGGGTGCCAGGCAGGTTGAGTGTACGATTAACGGCCTTGGTGAGCGCGCCGGGAATGCATCACTGGAGGAAATCGTGATGGCAGTTCGTACCAGGCGAGACCTGTTTCCGTGTGACACGAATATCGATACCACCCAGATTGTGCCGGCCAGTCGCCTGGTTTCGTCAGTAACCGGCTTTCCGGTCCAGCCAAACAAGGCAATCGTCGGAATCAATGCGTTCGCACACGAATCCGGTATCCATCAGGATGGCGTGATAAAGAAACGCGAGACTTATGAAATCATGCGCCCCCAGGATGTGGGCTGGACGACCAACCGCATGGTGCTGGGTAAACACTCAGGCCGCCACGCTTTTCAGGAACGTATGAAAGTGCTTGGCTTCGGTTTCGAGTCCGATGAAGATTTGCAGGCTGCGTTCGAAAAATTTAAAGATCTTGCTGATCGAAAACACGAAATATTCGACGATGATCTGATTGGTTTGCAGGCAGATTCCGGAATACAGCAAGTCAATGATCGACTTGAACTTGCAAGTTTACACGTCTGTTCCAAAACGGGCGCGAGACCGACGGCTGTTGTTTCGTTAATGGTCGATGGGCAGACAGTTGAATCTTCTGCAGATGGTAACGGGCCTGTGGATGCCTCATTTCGAGCGGTCAAATCTGTCGTTGATCGAAGTCCAAACCTGGAGCTCTACTCGGTAAACAGTATTACAGGCGGTACTGATGCGCAGGGAGAAGTCAGTGTGCGCCTGCGAGAAAATGGCAAGGTTGTCAATGGGCACGGCGCCGATACAGACATTGTAATTGCCTCGGTAAAGGCCTATATCAATGCGATGAATCGTCTTGAATCCTCTGAGCGTGCACATCCGCAAACAGACTCAATGATCTGAGCTGCCAGCAATGTCGCAAAGCGAATTCCTGAAAGCGATGGGTGTCGAAGTCTACCGGCTTCGCCCCCAACGCGAGGCTCAGGAAAACCCACCGCTCGTGCCGGAATCTGATCAGTGGGAGCAACCTGAAATTCACCTGACGGAAAACTCTGAAGAAGTAGTATTACCACCCTCTCAAACGGTCGAAAAACCTGTCACAATCGCAGATTCGCTAGCTGACTTGGAGCTTGCGGCAGTCGAAGAAATTGCTTTGAAATGCGAGCGTTGTTCACTCAGCCGGTCGCGCAATCATGTGGTGTTTGGGTCCGGTTCCGAAGATGCTGATCTGATGTTTATCGGTGAAGCACCCGGCGAGGAAGAAGACCGGCAGGGATTGCCGTTTGTCGGTCGGGCTGGCAATCTGCTGACGTCAATGATCACAGCACTTGGCTGTGAGCGGGACAATGTATACATTTGCAATGTTGTTAAATGTCGACCACCCAATAACCGCGATCCACTGCCGTCTGAAGCCAAGGCCTGCAATCATTTTCTGCGCCGTCAAATCGAGCTGATTCGACCAAAGGTCATTGTTGCGCTTGGCCGTGTCAGTGCGCAACTGCTGTTGGATACAGAGATACCGTTGGGAATGCTTAGACGAAAGGCCTATAAATTCCAGGACACTGATATTGATCTGGTGGTGACCTACCACCCGGCATACTTGTTAAGAAAGCCGACCGAAAAGGCGAAATCCTGGGACGATTTGTGGGATGTTCGCGTGCTGCTCAATGATTGAGTCAGCGCGCGCAGAAGATCAGTACGTATAGATAAAGATTTTCTGGCCCGGGCGGATAAATTCGTTTCGATTGATTCTGTTCCAGCTAAGCAGGTCCGCCACTCTGACCTGGTAGGTGCGGGCAATACTCCAAAGCGAGTCTCCCGAATTTACGACGTGAACGATACGCGATTCGGAACCTGAAGCACTCGCGGTGGAGGCCGCAGTGCCGCCAATGAATGCGCCATCGGGAATTCGTAATTTCTGCCCAATCTTGATTAAGTCCGAGCTTCGATGGATGCCATTGAACGCCCGTAAATCTGAAAGCTTGACTTTATAAGCCTGCGCAATACCACTGAGGCTGTCGCCTGCAATGACCAGGTGAATGATGTCCGTTCGAACAAGACCGGTTGCTGCATCGTAATTGCCGCCTGCCGACCTGGGGATCGGAATGCGAATAACTTCTCCAATTCTGATTAAATTCGAGCGTCTTGAGTTGATCGATTTCAATGCAGCCGTTGACATTGAGAACTGCTCAGCGATTTCACTCAATGTGTCGCCTTTTTTGACAACATAGGTGATTGAGCCAATCGCATCGGCTGGCTGCAGGTTCTTCTTCCAGGCAAGAGTATCGCGTAATTTGTCTTCGGGCACCAGAATTCGGTAAGGCCCCTGAGGTGGGGTCGAATGTCTTCTAAGTCCAGGATTCAACAGTGTGAGCTTCAGCGTCTCGACTTCGATGGCAGCTGCGAGCAAATGTAGATCAACCTGAAAATTGAATTCAACAATCTCAAACGGAGAGGCCGGTGAAATTTCAGGCAATTTAACCCCATATGCATCAGGGTTCTGAATGATGTTCTTAACCGCGATCAGTTTCGGATAATAATTTCTCGTTTCTGCATTGAGCTTAAGTGATGCGAAATCTGTTGGCTTGTTCTTTCTTTGGTTCCTTTGAATCGCTTTCTTGATGCCATTCGACCCGGCGTTATATGCGGAGAACGCTAGTGGCCAGTCTCCATTGAACATTCGATTCAGATCGATCAGGTGTCGCAGCGCCGCTTCAGTGGAGCGGGTGATGTCCCGACGGCCTTCATACCACCAATCCTGCTTCAAGCCATATAGCCGCCCGGTGGTCGGCATGAACTGCCATAATCCGGCTGCGCCTTTTGACGAGTAGATTCTTGGATTGTAACCACTTTCGATCAGCGGCAGCAGCACCACTTCCGAGGGCAAGCCGTAATGATTGGCCTGCTCAAACATGTATGGAAGGTAGGTTGCCGCGCGCTCAAGTATTCGTTCAAAATATTCGGGATTGCGAGTGAAGCGTTTTTCGTGTCGTTTGACCAGTTTGCTGTCAAATTTGTCCAGGCCAAATCCAGCCCGAATCTGTGGCCAAATGTTGGTTGATTGATCAAGTGTCGAAGTTTGCTGCCGGCTATAGTATTCCTCCTGATTTTCAAAGATGCCGTAATCTGGAGACGGATAATAGTTGGGAAACCTGTTATTGCGGTCGTCGATCGCATCGGAGCTGAAATCAAATGATTCGTGATCGAAAGGACCGTTGGCATATGCCGGCTGTACGAGGAGACGTGCACTGAACACGGACTCTAGTGATGCTGAACTGCCAAAAACAAGCGCGAGCGAGCCACTTGCACAGAAAACTAATGCAAGCATACGCCGGTAATTCAATTGGCTATTGCTAATTGACATTGAAACGGGAAATGCTAATCAGTA
>JAJDZL010000222.1 GCA_022824665.1 Gammaproteobacteria bacterium
CCTCTCAAGATAAACGGAGTCTGGGCATTTGCAGGAACCAGAGTTCCAGTGTATGCGCTCTTTGAGAATCTGGAAAGTGGGACAACCGTCAAAGATGTGAAGCCCGGTCAAGTAAGCAAAGTATCAGTCTACCAATTGAGCTTTCGGTCGCAAACATCCATAACCCTGAAGAGCTTGCCAGATTTGAGCATCTGATTCCTATTTCGACTTACTTGGATCTTTCCTTAGAAATGGAAACAAACCGGAAAGGGAATCCGGATACTGCAGCTCTATAGAAAAGGTTTCCAGCAAAAGACTATTGTCGATTTGTCTGGATTCTCGAAGATAAGACAACATTGTCGGACTAATGGCATCTTCAAGCTCATCGTCTTCCAACTCAATAATTCTGGGCAGCCCTGCAAGCACGGCAACAATATTGAAATAATCGCCGTAGCGCATCGGATAACTATCAGCGACGTTAAATACCCCTGTCGCATCACCAAACAATCCCGCAACACAGCAAGTGACCAGATCATCAACATGAATTCGATTCGAATATCCGGTTTTTCGCCGCTTCGGAGATTTCAGGCCGTCTACTAATTTCTGAAATGGATTACGCTCCGGCCCATAAATCCCGGCGACGCGAAAAATTACCAGTTCCACGTCATTTTCTTCAGCCCATTGACTGCAATACTGCTCAACTGCGTGTCGCCGTTTGGCACGGTCCGTTTGCGGATTCACCGGTCGTTTCTCATCAACCCATTTCCCTTTGCAGTCACCATAGACTCCAGTAGTGCTGATCAATACGACCCGCGCCGGAGTTCCGACTAACGCTTCATCAACAAATCTTCGAAACCTGGCTTCCGGTTGCCCTTCGCGGGCAGGTGGAATCAGGTAACAAACAAGTGCGTCCTTCTTGATTCTAATTCGGCGCGGCACTGGGAGATCCATATTGATCCGCCGGGATTCGACTCCAGGCTCTTTAAATCTGGACGCGCGCGATATAGCGATTAACCGGTCTGCCTTTCCTTTCAATGCATGAGTCAGCCGCTTTCCCGTATAACCCGAGCCTGCAATCACAATTGAGGAGAGTACTTTCGAACTTTTTTGCATACAGAAACTTCCAGTCAGTCGCGCCGCAGCCGGTCGGAAACAGCGACCGGTGTTGGATAGCGAAACACAATTAGATAGGACGAACCAACAAACGTCAATACTGTGGCGATCAAGAGAAAATTCGCAACCATATTGCTGATCACACCGGATGCAATTGCCACAAAAACGATCAGAATTGAAAACTCACTGAGCTGCCCAAGACGAAATCCAAGCTCCCACCCGGTCTTTTTCTTCTCCCCAATATACACAAGGAAAAATCGATAGGCGAGTGGTTTTATTGCAAGAACAAGGCAAGCCAGCACCAACGAAGGAACGATCACGTCAGCAAATGCGCTGCCATCAAAATGTGCCCCCATGGCAACAAAAAACAACACCAGAAAAAAATCTCGAATCGCGTGCAATCGGTCGGCGATGAACCGGGCAATCGGTGAAGCTGCTAACGCAACACCCGCAACAAATGCACCAATCTCGTGTGTCAGGTTGAATAGACTTGCCAGTTGACCCATACCCAGGCACCAGGCAATTGTCATCAGGAACAGGTATTCATGAATCTGATCAAATTTCTGCAGCAGTTTACGCAGTACAAAACGTTCCAGCACAAATGCCAGGCCCACGAAAACCGGTAATCCAAGGAGCGGAATCAAGGCGCTCATTCCGCTGACTGCTTCACCACCCATCCCTTCGATCACAATCAGGGCCAAAATTGCGAGTAAATCCTGCAGCAGCAGAATTCCGATCATTAATTCACCCATGTGCCGATGATGCAAAACCGTTGTTGGTAATAACTTGATGCCAATAATCGTACTGGAAAATCCGGTCGCAATTCCTGTCACGACCGCTTCAACTGTGGTGAACCCGAAAAGCTGCGCAACCGCAAAACCAACAATAAAAAATATTGCAGACGTAGCCGCTGTAACCAGCGATACGGATTGAAAAATTTTCAGTAGTTTCTGCGGATACAGATCCATTCCCAACAGGAACAGCAGGAATATTATTCCAATGTGAGCCAGCTCATCGACAATGGCAACCTCGGGAATGAGTCCGAAGCCTCCAGGACCGATCAGTGCGCCTAAAACAATATAGAAGACTGGCAAAACCTGCCGCGTAAAGAGCGCGATAGTTCCCAAAATCGCGGCACCGCAATAGATGAGAACCATCGAGTATTCAATAATCATCGAGGGCGGTGCGCTACCCGTATCCATCATCGATTTTCCGGCTTGTTTTGATGTGGGTCAAGGTGATCTTAAGTATGCCACTCAGGTAGCACTTGCTTTCCACTTGATGCTGCAGCCGATACTTGGTACTTGATCTTGACAAATACGACCGCCCGCCAAAAGCGCATCGACTGCTGAGCTTAGGTCCTCGCCGGTAACTTCAATCCCGTTGCCAGGCCGGCTGCTGTCATACTGCCCTCGATAAACCAGCTTCTGCCTGGCATCAAACAGATAAAGATCTGGCGTACACTCGGCAGCAAAGGCTCGCGCAACAGCTTGGGATTCATCGTACAGATAAGGAAAACTGTAATCGTAGCGCACAGCATCGGCGGTCATTTCGGCTGGGGCATCTGCCGGGTGTGTGGTCACGTCGTTTGCGCTGATCGCGGCAACTGCAATCCCCTGCGCTTGATATCTTTTTGCAAATGCACTAAAGCTGGATTTCAGATGTACAACATAAGGACAGTGATTGCAGATGAATGCAATAACAATGCCTTTCGACTGAGCAAGATCTGAGAGTGACACGTTTGCAGCCGGATAATTCGGATTGGTGTTGGGTAACGAGAACCTGGGTGCACGAGTTCCAAGCTCGATCATGCTTGATTCAACAGCTGGCATTCAAAACTCCTTTTTTAAGATTTATAGGTGCGATATTCATTCGTTCGCGACAAGGTCTTAAGGCATGTTTCCGCAAACAGGACACAGTGCATCCTTGCG
Source organism: Gammaproteobacteria bacterium (assembly GCA_022824665.1). Lineage (GTDB taxonomy): Bacteria > Pseudomonadota > Gammaproteobacteria > Arenicellales > JAJDZL01 > JAJDZL01. The sequence goes on from JAJDZL010000222.1 coordinate 3,024, forward strand.
AATTCTTACTTCCTGCCACTCGGCAAGAGCCGCGTCAAACAGCACTAGTTTGCCGTATTTGCTGGGTCCCAGATTGGCAATAATTTTAAGTACTTCGGTTGCCTGCAAAGAACCAATTGTTCCGCATAAAGAGCCCAGTACCCCGGTTTCGCTGCAGCGCTCATTCGGCTCATCATCCGGACTGTACAGGCAGCGAAAACACGCACTGTCATCGAGATCAGCGCGATAAACAATCAGGTGTCCTTCCATGCGTATTGCCGCACCTGATACAAGTGGTGTTCGCGTTTCAACACAAGCCTGATTAATCGCGAAACGTATTGCAAAATTGTCGGTTGCATCAACCACAACATCAGCGTTGGAAACCTGCTCGAAAATTTCCTCACGGGTGAGTTTTCGGTTAAGTCCGGTTAACCTGATCTCGGGGTTAAGCGCGGTTAGTGTTCGTATCGCGGATTCGACTTTCGGTTCATCGACGGAGCCGGTTGTGTGCACAATCTGGCGCTGTAAATTGGAAAGATCCACAGCATCAAAGTCATTGAGTACAAGGTGTCCGATACCACTGCTCGCGAGATACATAGCAACCGGCGAGCCAAGCCCGCCCAGTCCCACAATGAACACCGTGGCATCGATAATCTTCTGCTGGCCTTCAATGCCAACAGCCGGCATCATGATCTGCCGGTTGTAGCGCAATAGTGTGGAATCGTCCATAGCATAAAGTTTATCATTGTTGGAATAATTCAGGCATCTCTACATCAGTATTTCTAGCAATAAATGAGTGAATTCACACATATCACAGAACGCGGAGATGCTCACATGGTCGATGTGGGCGAAAAAGACGAAAGCAACCGGCGGGCTATCGCTGAAGGCTTTATTCGCATGTCTGCAGCCACACTTGAGCAAATCAGTTTACGGGAAACAAAAAAAGGAGATGTTTTATCTGTTGCACAGCTCGCGGGGATTATGGCTGCCAAGAAAACTGCTGACCTTGTGCCGCTGTGTCACCCACTTTCACTAACGCATGTGTCGGTGCAACTCGAGTGCCGTCCTGAATCTTCAGCTGTCTATTGCCAGGCAACCGCCGAAACCAAAGACAGAACCGGCGTTGAGATGGAAGCGCTCAATGCGGTTCAGGTTGCGTTGCTCACGGTATATGACATGTGCAAATCTGCTGACCGGGGCATGGTGATCGAAAAAGTCCAGTTGGTGGAAAAGTCCGGTGGACGATCGGGATTATGGCAGCGTGAACCAGACTAGCGCTATTCCAAGTTCTCTATCTGTTGATGCCTGCGATCTGCCATCGACGCCCTATGAAATCGCACTGGCTGAGATTCTGTCTAGTATCCAACCCCTTTGCGAAACCGAAAGAATCCCGATTCGAGAATCGCTCTACAAAGTTGCTGCTGAAAACATCATCGCCAAACAGGATGTGCCACAAAACCGAAACTCGGCCATGGATGGTTATGCTTGCCGGTTTGACGACCTTTCGCCCGACGGGACAGACTCGCGCCTCGAGCTGATCGGAACTGCTGCGGCAGGCAGCCCATATTGCGGTGAGATCAACGCCGGACAATGTATTCGAATTTTAACCGGCGCCGTGGTGCCGGATCAGCTTGACACCGTCATCATGCAGGAAGACTGTGCAATAGAAGATGGCTGCGTGATTACCCGTAGAGCGCACAAAAAAGGTCAGCATATTCGAAGTGCAGGAGAGGATATTGCGGCGGGAGAAATCGCGCTTGCAAAAGGTCAGTCAATCGACACCGCCGAGCTCGGCCTGCTCGCTTCGGTTGGCTGCGAAACCATCATGGTTCGACGCACGCCAAAGGTTGCGTTTTTTTCAACCGGTGATGAACTTCGTTCAGTCGGAGAAACATTGGGTGTCGGTGACGTATACGACAGCAACCGCTACACGCTATATGCGCTGTTACGAAAATTGCACGTGCAGCCTATAGATCTCGGCGTTGTGCGAGATGATCTCGACGCCACCATTGCAGCCCTTTCTGAGGGCTCCCGGATAGCAGATGTCGTCGTCACCACAGCTGGAGCATCGGTTGGCGACTCCGACTTTGTCAAATTGGCACTGGAATCGCTGGGTGAGCTTAAACTTTGGAAAGTAGCCATGAAACCCGGCCGACCGCTTGCCTTCGGCAAGATCGACAATTGCTGGTTCTTCGGCCTACCCGGAAACCCTGTGTCGGTCGTCGTTACATTCGATAAATTTGTTCAACCTGCGATTCGTCAACTGCGCGGCGAATCCGCTGCCAGCACATTACAGCTGTCCGCGCGCTGCGCTTCGCCGATTCGCAAGACCCCGGGGCGGCTTGAGTTTCAACGCGGCGTGCTGTTCTACGACGAAAGCGGTCAGGCAGTCGTCGAGTCCACCGGTAACCAAAGCTCTGGCGTGCTCACCTCGATGAGCAAGGCGAATTGCTACATTGTGCTGCCGCTTGAGTGCGGCAATCTCAACGCTGGTACAACGGTTACCGTGCAACCGTTTGACACCGAACTTTAGAGGTTGACTGCGGTGTCCAATGATGCCGTTCGCTGGGACGAAAAATACCGGCATAAAGCCCATCCCGACGTATTGGAGCCAGACCCCTTACTGGTTGAATATCTGGATCTTTTTCGACCTGGACAACTGGTCGTGGACCTGGCAAGCGGCAGCGGACGCAACGCGCTGTTACTTGCGGGCAATGGGTGCCAGGCCATTCCATTGGATTGCAGCCTGGTAGCACTGCAAAAATGCAGTGATCATGCTGACAATGCCGGCCTTACGGTTTACCCGGTTGCGGCGGATCTAACGCAATTTCGATTTCCTCCAGAATGTCTTGATGGGCTAGTGTGTTTCAACTACCTGAATCGGGCGTTATCAGACAACATCTGTGCAGCATTACGACCCGGCGGGCATCTCATTATGAAAACTTTCAATGAGAACTTTCTTGCTGCAAATCCCCGATTTAATCCCGACTACGTGCTCGCATCGGGGGAATTGACGGCAATGTTCGACGGGCTGGAAATTAAATTCCTGGAGGACAATTGCCAAAGGGTTTCGGTCACAAAAAGTGCGATTGTCGCGCGCAAAGCTTTTTCAGCATAGCCAATATTCACAGCTGCTCTACGGGGTGGATATTCCAATTTAATTGTTTTGACTTGCAACACAATCTCCATAAAGTTGTTATGGAGCATTGATCAGGTGGAACCGCATTGCCACCTGTCAACTGAGTTCGATTTCCAATCGAATAGTTTTTTCAATTTTTCTGTCAGTTTTCCCTGCGCGAAACCAGCTCGCGGACACCCGGATTAGCAG
>JAJDZL010000096.1 GCA_022824665.1 Gammaproteobacteria bacterium
TGCCGGCATCCAGCAATTTGAGCAATCGCTCGTTGTAATCAGCTGGCACACCATAGCCAATTAACTGTCGTTGACTCCAGGTGCGCCCGCGATGCATCGTTGGGTAGATGCCGCGGGTCATCGGAATCTGTCCCGGGTAACCGAGCTTTTCAGCAGAGGCCTGCTCACTCCAGTCATCCGGAGTGTAAAGTGGTTCCACTGGGATTCCAGACCGGCTTAGAATCTCCTTTTCATTCGGCAAGCGCTCCTCGTATTGCGCTTCCCATTGCAGTTTTGCTGCATCTGGTTCTGGATTCATTAGTTGGAGTACGTTAGATTTTTTCACTTTTCACGGCTTTCCATTGTTGCAGGGATTGGATACGGGCTTGTCTTGCGAGCTCATGAACGAACTTGGAAATCTCAGTCAGTGAACTGCCCGGGTGAAAGACTCGGGCAACACCGTCACGCAAAAGTTGCGCCTCATCGTCTGCCGGGATAATACCACCGATTACGACGCCGATATGTTCCAGATTGGCACCTTTGAGCGCCTCGAGCAAATCAGGTATGAGAAGGTGGTCGGTCGCCAGAGAACTGATACCGATCACATCTGCATCCTCGTCAGCGGCGAGTCGAACGACATCCATAACTGATTGCCAGGGCGGCGTGTATACGACTTCCATGCCGCTGTCGCGCAGCTTGCTCGCGACGACTCGGCTGCCACGGTCGTGACCGTCGAGCCCGATTTTGGTAACAATTACTTTTGGGCAGTAGTTTTCTGGCAGCATGGTTGAATTTATGCCTGAAGCATTGTAGTTCACTACAGCCTGCGGCCATTCAGAGCATCGCCGCAGAGTTATTCGTCGATCAAACCCTGAATGATTGATCGAATATTGTCTGATGCGAAGTCTCTAGGTCCGATCGCCTGGTATCGAATCACGCCGTGACGGTCCACGAGAAATGTCGTTGGCAGTGGCCGGACCTGCCAGTCAGCATAAACAGTCAATCGTTGATCAAGCACAATAGGAAACGTAAGCGAAACAGGCAGTGTTGGTAAAAAGGCTTCGATATCCGCCGGTGTTTCACCAGCGTTGACAGCCACTACTTCGAAATTGTCCCGGCTAAATGATTCGCGGGTTTGCTGTATCGATGGCAGCTCTTCTATACAGGGAGGGCACCAGGTTGCCCAGAAGTTCACCAGCAATACTTTACCGGTAAGCGACTCGCCGCCAGGACCGCTCGGGTCAAAAAACTGGGCATCGTTAAACGAAGGTGCGTCGCGCCCGGAGAGCTCTTCCAGAGTATCTTTCAGTTCCGCTGAAACTGCACCGGGTGTGAGCCAGAATGCAAGCAAGGCCAGTGTAAGGCCTCGAACTAAACGCATAGACATATCAGCAATTCAAATGATTTTGTGGGCAAACGTTTTCGTGTTCACAATCAATTGTGTTCAACGTTGAGCGGATTTGAACAGAAAAACAAACGAATTGCTGTCAGGTTACTTCTCCCGCCCCGATTAGCAGATTTTCAAGAGTGCCGATATGTTTTTCCCGAGACCGGATCACTTGAGCAAGTAGATCATTTGCCGAAACCACGCCAATCAACTCGTTTGCTTCAACGACAGGCAGGTGCCGGAAGCCTTTTTCAACGACAATTTGCATGCAATCTTCGACGCTGTCTTCAGGTCCGACGGTCTGAACGTTCTCGGTCATGACTTGCGAAATTAATGTCTCCTTGGAAGTCCGACCCAACAATATGACTCTTCGGGCATAGTCTCTTTCACTGAAAATGCCAATCAGGTTACCGGCTTCGTCGACCACCGGAAGAACACCGATATCCCGTTCAGCGAGCAAGTGCAAGGCATCAAGTACAGAGTTATCGGGTGTTACGGTCCACACCGATCCTCCGGGTCTGATCAAAGATGAAATTGTTATCATTTTCATGCCTCCTCAGCAAGCTTGCTGCTTAATCTGGATCCATCCTGTAGCGCGGCTTACTGCGACGTCTACCTGATTTACGCTGCATTCCTTGTTTGATTTGCTGCGTTTCAGGGTCGCTGCGTTTATCTGTCCGATTTATCGAATGTCCATTGAAATTGTAATTTGAAAATCAATCAATGGCGCAACTCTTATTTTGCATCAGTTTTCATTATTTCGCAAATTCGGGTGAACGGACATTTTACAGGTCACCGGATTAAATGTCTTGAAGTTCCCGATTCACCGGCTGTATCGAACAAATCCAGCTACCAAGTCGCTTCGTGGTGACGCATCAAAACCAGCACGATTGATCGAGCTTTATCCGAGCATTTGAGCCAGCTGCAGCAAAACGATATGACATTTTCATTCTGTGTCGAATTGTTAAAATGCTGAATCTTCGAATATATGGAAAATCAACGATGACAGGGTTGTCTGTAATGATGAGACTTATCAGGAAAATCGGCTTTGCAGTGCTGATTCTTGGCAGCTTTTTTTCGACAGCAGCAGGACAGTCTTCCGGTGATCAGAGCTCCCATGCTGCAGCGGAACACGAGCAGCTAGAAGCAGGAAAGATCACCGAGCATTCCATTTTTCATCTGGAGTCGCGCTGGATCAATTACGAAAGCAAACCCAGAACATTGAGTCAAGCCCTGTCTGGCAAGCCAACCGTGGGTGCGATGATTTACACATCGTGTGAACACGCCTGTCCGCTCATCGTGAATGACATGATGAAAATTGAGCGCGAACTCGGCGAGAATGCTGCTGATGTGCGATTTACACTCTTTTCCATGGACCCGAAGCAGGACACACCGAAAAAGCTTGCGTTATACCGCCAGGATAAGGAACTTGGTCAATGGGATCTATACACACCTCAATTGGCAGGGTCGGAATTGGAACTGGCCATCGCACTCGGCATTCGCATCAAGCCGCTGGCGTCCGGTCATTTTGCCCATTCCAATGTCATCTTTGTTCTCAACTCAGAAGGAGAAGCGGTGCATCAGCAAAATGGACTCGGTTTGCCGCCTGACAAGACAGTTGCCGCAGTAAAAAGTGTGTTACCAATCAAGCCGTGAGTCACCTCGAGGCTGCTGACTTTTGATTTGATTCCGGCAGCCTGAAGCGTATAGCAGCCGATTCAACTTGCGGTTGGAGAATTAGATATTGGTGTTGGGAAGATCAGTTTGCCGGTTCAAATGAGCAGCGAAAGCCAAGTGAGCCCACTGTATAGTCGCCCGCCAGGCTTGAGCGAAACGCGAATCGCATGAACGAAGCATAATCGCGCGGATCTGCGGCACCGATCGAACCGCTGCCACAGAATAGCTGCCGCTGCAGACCCGCGTCCCCCCGCGATTCCCCGGTAACCATCGCGGTATTGAAGTCACGGGTCCATTCCCAAATCAGGCCATGCATATTCCAGGCACCATAAAGGTTGCGGTACCCCTCACCCATTGCCTGTTCGGTCAATGGACGGTCTGCAGGTGAGGTATACCAGTCGAGAATGCGTGCGGAAAAATTGGCATCGTCGCGGGCGTTTTCCAGCGTTTCACTTGCCGCTGCGGCGCGTTCCCACTGCGCCACAGTTGGCAACTGCTTGCCTTGGGCCCGACAGTATGCCACCGCGGCAAACCAGGAAACGTTGACCACCGGAAAAGCGCTCTTTGCTGTGTCTCCAAAGTCAAGATCACCGCGCCAGTCTGTCAGGTAGGAATCATCAGCAAATAAACCGGGAATCCGAGATCGTTGCCATTTTGGGTATCGTCCGACAAATTCCAGGTAGTCTGCGTTGGTTACCGCTCGTTCGTCTATGAAGAACCGTTCAACCAACTCTGTTTCATCAACTTCGGCTGTCCGCTCGGCACTGCTGCTGGTGTAAAGCGGTGTAAAAACACCCTTTGGAATTTCGACCATACCGTGGGGCAACTGCTCTGCACTCGTAGTGCAGGCAGCCGCCCACAGCAAACTGATCGCCGCGAAAAACTTAATTGAGTTATTCGCCCCTGATACCTGCAACTTCGCTGGCATCAATACGTCCGCCCGGGTTGCCCCAGGTATTGTAGATGTAGGTAACGACATTGGCGACATCTTCATCGGAAAGGCTGGCCATAGCCGGCATTACGCTGTTGTAATCAACGCCGTTGACAGTGATTTTTCCGGCCAGGCCGTGAAGAATTGCGGCCGCTGCGGATACAGGACCACGTTCCAGCCAGTCAGATTCTGCCAGCGGCGGAAACACATTGGCAACCCCTGATCCATCCGGTTGGTGACAGGCGGCACAAACCTGGTTATAGACCTGCTTACCAAACTGGATCTGATCCGACTGTGTTGCTGCGACGCGACTGGTCGGCTCTTCCTGAAGATCGAGAATTGCACCGCCTTCAGGCCGGTAGATATCATCTGAAGTCTTGCCGGAATAGACCATAGTAGACAGCTCAGTTGAAACCGCCTGTTCGTCGGTAGACACTTCAATCATGCCGAGAGCCCCTTTATTGAATGCCCTGAAGATCGAATGATCAACCAGAATGTTTCGACCAGGCACCTGCATCTCCATATCTACGATGGTCGAGCCGCCAGCCGGAACCAGAGTCGATTGAACGTTTCTGTTTACCAGATCTCCGCCTTCAATGTAGACCTTGTCAAACACTTCGCCGATGACGTGAAACGACGAAACCAGGTTGGGTCCGCCATTGCCGACATACAGTCTAACTGTCTCACCGGTTTTTGCAGTCATCGCGTTATCACCAACCAGTGCACCGACGGAACCGTTAAATACGACATAGTCGGCCTGTTCTGCGATGGCTTTTTCCATGCTGAAAGGCTGATAGCCAGTTTCCCCGTGACTGCCCTTAGTGTAGAACTCGCTTTGCATCACGTAGTATTCCCGATCAACGGGCGGATAACCGCCTTTGGGCTCAACGAGAATCAGACCATACATCCCATTTGCAATGTGCATGCCAACTGGTGCTGTTGCACAGTGATAGACATAAAGTCCGGGATTCAGGGCCTTGAACGAAAAAGTTGAAGAGTGTCCCGGTGCGGTAAACGAAGATTCGGCACCGCCGCCCGGCCCGGTCACTGCATGCAAGTCAATATTGTGCGGCATGCGACTGCTGGGATGATTATGCAGGTGGAACTCAACCAGATCCCCTTCCCGAATCCGGATGAATTTTCCTGGCACGACTCCACCAAAGGTCCAGAAGGTGTATTCAACACCATCTGTGAGGCGGCCGCGCAGCTCCCGCGTTTCAAGATTAACGATTACTTTCGTAGCGTGATCCCGCGTGATCGGTGGCGGAACGTTTGGTGCGATGGTCAGTACTGCTTCTTCTTCGCCGATAATCGGTTCATTGGCTGCTGACATTTCGCTTGCACTGACGTGTGTCCATGCAAATAGAATGAGAGTAAATAGAGACAGTCGAATCAAATGCATTCTTGGGTTACCTCCAAATTTGTAAGTGCCATACATTGAAAATGTTATTGTTGGCTGATGACTTGCCTGTCAGGTGAGATTGCAATAATCCGTTTAGTTCAGCAATGTGTGTTCTGTGATTGGAGTTCAAATTCCTGATTTACAGTAATCAAATCCAATAGTCAACACACTTGGTGTGAGATGCCCGGACAGCGTGACCTCAAGGTTGCTATAGGCCATTTTTAAATTGCTGCGATCAAATAGATCCATGTCGTTGTCCCGACGTGGTCAACGACAAATCTCGAAAAGCAACATTGGAGTCAGGGCGGTTTATTGCATAGTGAACATCCTTTTCAATGCAAGAGTCTGCCAATTGCCGGGCAGATCAGCCGGGCAATGCAAAGAAAATTGTGGAAACCAAATTTGTCCAAATTTTCAATCATGTGTATTTTAGGTGAATTCGAATGTTTTTTTCAAATTGCGTTGAAAGCCATTACTGAACAAGACAACATGTTGATAATACAAATAAAAAGATCGGAAGAAAATTATATCTGACCAGAATAAATTCATCCGAATTATCGGATTAGAGCTTTCGCACCGTGACCGGTGATGAGACTGACGCGCGTAAAAAGATGCCGAAGATTCAGCACGGCCGTCATGAGATACGCGAGATCTGGGTCAGCGACAAGCCTGAGCTGATGGCATATCTCAACGAGTTTTCGAATTTCGAAGACATCGGACAGATCTTTCGCATTCATCGGCATGTCGAACATTACGAAAAGAGCGTGGTGATAAAAACCACACACGAAGTGATTGTCGGTTTTACGTCGCTACCTGCCGACCGTGCGAATCCAAGGAGTCTTCTGGACCTCAACAGGAAACATTGGACGATTGAGTTGAATCACAACATGATTGACAGCCGGTTGCAAAAAGCCGATCACAGCGCCTGAATCGACGCAAACTGGGCAAAATCGAAGGATTCGTACCCTTGTCGAATACACTTGGATTCAGCAATGGAAAAATCGCAAGTCGAAACCGCCTGGGCGACCGCGAACAAAAATTCACCTTGGGGCGATGCCTGCACGGGAAGAGCCTGAAACATTCTACGGCAGCATGCAAGCCGACCATTAGATAAGGAGTCCTGTGCGCGAAAATCATCATGGCACGAGGACGGCATTCATGCCCTCCTCAATAGTAGGTCGAATATAAGACGGCACCTCATCTTA
>JAJDZL010000099.1 GCA_022824665.1 Gammaproteobacteria bacterium
CGAGTTGTGATCGATGCGAATTTCAGACTGTACAGGATTGCGGTAGCCGAAGTTACTCATCCTGAGTGAGGTTGCATATTCACCATAAAGGGTGTGGGTTGATATTGTCGAGAGGCTAACCGAATCAGTATCATCAAAAAATGATCTGCAGGCAGCTGGAGAGGCGCCGAAAAGATAAAAGATCAGCCAGCAGTAGCGGTGAAAATTCCTGGTGCCTGCCATATATGCGTTGGAAATAGCAGACGTGTCAGTATCGCTGGGGTCACTGCCAATCACACCCCAAAAGTCTTCCGGTACAGAAAAGTTGTAATGAAGGCCGGCAATGACTTGCATTTTTCGACCGTACCTTAACCCCAAGCCGCGTCGATAAACATGTTTCATGCGTCCGACATTGGACGTTCCAAATCGGGCGATCGGAATCGTATCTTCATTGCTTAGCAGACAGGGCAGACTGTTCACCCACAGCAATTCATCATCAATGTGATGGTAGACAACCTTGTGCAGCATTTCGAGATGCGTCAGCATTTCAGAAATTGAATGGTAGGTCGGCGTGACCAGCTCAAGCAATGCCTCGGAATAATCGGTGGTTATATAAGGATGCGTCAGCGCAGAGCCTAACTCGTTCGGATGCGGCTTTTGTGACAGGTGTCCTTCTGATGTAATCCGCAGGCTTTCTTTTTCTATACCACGTTTAATCCTGGGGACGATGCGGTGCGCAGCATCGGACAGACTTTTGAGTCGATCATCAAAGTGTTTCATTTGACTTTAGTCTTCGAAACATCGTGGAAATATATAATTGGTTCACTTTGCTAATTCGATTGAACTCAATAGCGCAAGGGGTAACCGTTACACGCTTCACACCGAAATTATTCCCGCCTTTGGATAGACAATCAGGCTGCTGATGAGAAGGGGGAAGTTTTGTGCAGTAAGGTAAGTAAAGCGCGCCGCCAGCCAACCTATGATCAAATCATCTGCTTGCTTTCAGCCGGCGTTCGTCGGCCAGTTGGATTGATTTGAACAGGAGTTCGCATATGCTGTCATGGCTAGTCATATTTCGCCGGGAGTTGGCCGACTATTTTTATACACCGATTGCCTATATTTTTCTGATAATTTTTCTCACGCTGAACAGTGTACTGACATTCTATGTCGGTGGCTTTTTTGAGCTGGAGCAGGCCGACCTCAGTACTTTTTTCAGTTTTCACCCCTGGCTATTTTTGGTGCTCGCGCCCGCGCTTGGTATGCGGTTGTGGGCAGAAGAGCGTAAAACCGGAACAATTCAGACGCTGCTGACTTTGCCCATCAGCATATTTTCTGCCGTATTGGGTAAGTTCCTGGCTGCTTGGGTGTTAACAGCTTTTGCACTGCTACTCACAAGTCCGATATGGTTGACGGTCAATTATCTTGGCAATCCTGACAACGGCGCGATTGTCGCGGGATATGTTGGCAGCCTGTTGATGGCGGGCGCTTATCTGTCGATCAGCTGCTGCGCATCAGCCTTGAGCCAAAATCAAGTGGTTGCCTTCGTCATAGGCATCGTAGTGGGGCTTTTCTTTACCATCGGTGAGGTTTCACTGATTCGGGACCAGCTGACGCCTTTTTTGTCTCATGCTTTGCTTGAGGCGGTAGCAAGCTTAAGTTTTATCGGACACTTCGATCAAATGGCGAAAGGCGTTATAGCATTGTCGAATGTGGTGTTTTTCGTATCAGTTTCGGCGCTCTTTATCTACCTGAATGTCATCGCAGTATCAGTGAAGAAAAAACAGGCTGCAAACTAATTTGAGTTTGCCTGAAGGCATGTTTTGGCCAACAGTTTCTGGTGAACCGGAAATTGCGACCAATCAATACAGGGGAACCTATTCTTCGGACTATCGACACGCGACAAACTGAGTTAGCACGTAGCAGCGCTGTCTGGGTCGACTACAGCGACCACCACTTAGGCGTAGCGGTGCTGCACATCAACATTTTGCACCAAGGAGAGGGTTCGCTTAGTTTCGCTTCGACAAATGCAATCACGGATGATTGGTGTTTTGCCTTGTCATTTTGAAATCAGTCGGCAGATTACCGCGAAAGATGTTTAACTTGGGCAGTTAGACTTGCTACGATTCCCGGCTCTCAAGATCGCTACAGCTTGCATAGCCGCGCAATGTCTCGAGGTGAATTGATTTACCAATACTGATATCTATAATGTATTATTAATAAGACATATTATCAGAAAATGTATCTAATATAAGACGTATCATGAAATCACAAGCCCCTAGTACGCTACCGAGAATAGCCCGTCGAGCACTCATTAAACTTGGTAGGGATATTGTCATAGCACGCAAAAAACGGCGCATTTCGACCGTATCAATGGCTGAGCGGGCATTCATCAGCCGGAGCACGCTGGCCAAGGTCGAAAAGGGTGACCCGACGGTTTCGATCGGTGCCTACCTGTCGGTGCTTGCGATTTTGGGACTGGTTGAATCGGTCGGCGAGTTTGCTGACCGTAGTAAAGATGTCATAGGTCTTGATATTGATGAAGAGCGGCTGCCAAAGCGGATCGTTGCGCGCAGGCAGAAGACGATATCATGACTGATACACTTGAAGTTTATATCGATTATGTTGGCAAAACCCGGTTGGTAGGTCGCTGCCGGTTTGCCGCGAAGGCGCATCAACAAAGTTCCGTTTTTGAGTATGCCGAAGAATGGCTATCTTTTGGCGATGCCTTTGCCCTTGATCCGGCTAATCTGCCGCTTAGCGAAAATCCGACTTACTTGAGGTTTCACAAATCAGCGTTGCCAGGTGCTATACGTGACACGGCGCCGGATCGGTGGGGTCGACAGCTAATCCGTCGCGCATTGCGCAAGTCTGGTGAAAGACGATTTCTTTCGGAACTGGATTTCTTGCTGGCGATCGATGATCATTCTCGGATTGGCGCACTCCGATTCAAGCGTGAAGGTGAGTTGAGTTTTGATCACGACACTGGTCGTTATCGAATACCACCACTGATTCAACTGCCGGCTTTACTAAGTGCGGCCGATGCGGTGCAAAGCAACACAGAAACTGCAGAACAATTGAAGCTATTGTTGCACGAAGGTTCTCCCCTCGGCGGTGCGCGGCCGAAGTCGGCTGTGGTCGACAGGGATGGCCAACTTATTATCGCAAAATTCCCCAAGCCGGACGATGACCGCAGCATTCCACATGGTGAAGTTCTTGCACTCACCCTGGCGAACAAAGCTGGCATAAACGCGGCGCGAGGGCGGTTGCAGACCGTTGCTGGCCGACCGGTTGCCCTGATAAGACGTTTTGACCGGGTAGGCGATTATCGGGTCCCGTATTTGTCAGCAATGAGTTTACTTGGGCTCAATGACAGTGAATTCGGGACCTATACTGATATAGCTGAATGCATTCGAATGTATTCATTTTCGCCGCTTGAGGATTTACATGAACTTTGGAGGCGCATGGTCTTCAGTGTACTGATTAGCAATCTCGACGATCACCTCAGAAATCATGGGTTTATTTATGTCGACGACGGAAAGTGGCGGCTGTCACCTGCTTTCGATCTCAATCCGGTACCCATTGAGGAAAAAGTGCGCGAATTGACGACATGGATTTCTGAAGAAGGCCCGGATGCCAGCGTTGATCTGCTACGTAGCGCAGCACCGTTTTTCGCGCTCAAAGATAATCAGGCGCAGCAAATTATCGCTGACGTATTACAGGTCGTATCCTTGTGGCGAAGTACGGCACAGGAACTCGGCATGAGCAAGGCTGACATAGCAGCATACGCGAGCGCTTTTGAAGATGTTTAGCCTGTATCAGGTGGGATGAGATGAGAATCATCCTGCCCAGAGCAAACCCTGACTTTGACGTAAATCACCGCAGATCAGTTGGTTCAGTGTTCAACCATCAACTGTTGAGTTCATCGGCAATCGCATCGATTGCATCGAGCATATCAAGTTCGAATTGTTCATTAACAGGATCAGGCCAGGAGGACAGCACCGCTACGACGAGGTTGTTTGATTTGTCAATGTAAATTGCCTGGCCGAATATGCCCGAAGCTTTTATCTGAGCACGGTCAATATCTCGAATCCAGAACTTGTTTTTGTACGCCCCGCGTGGCCAATATTTAGCTCGCGATGCATGAACAAAAGCCTTGGGATCGCCTTCTTCAAACGTTTCCCGAACCCATGCTTCAGGAATAATCTCGCGCTCAGCACCACGACCGTCGCGCAAATAAAGCAAACCTACTTTCGCATAATCCCGAAGCGCGGCATTCAAGCCACCGTCCGCGAGTGCGTAGCCTCCCTGATCGACGGTATAGTTTGCGTCGAACTCCGCACCCATCGGTTGCCAGAGGAGTTCACTGACCAAATCAGCAAGCCGTCTGCCTGTCGCTCGCTGCATCACCCAGGCCATGACATCAGTTTCGATTGACCGGTATTCGAAGTGACCACCATGCTCCCTCACTTTGGGTAGCGTGGCCGGGATATCCAAAACACAGCTGAACGAGTCATCGCGTTTTGGTTTCCAGCCGGACGCACAATCTACTTTTGCAATGTCTGAATCGGGATCCAGATAATCTTCCTCGTCAAACAGAACCCCGCTTCGCATGTCCATCACCTGTCGCAGGCATGCATCAGCGTAACCGGAATTTTCGAGCTCAGGAATCAAAGATGCCAACGGCGCATCCCGGTCAATGACGCCCTGGTGAATAAGGATCCCGCAAACTGCTGCAGTGACCGACTTTGCTACCGACTGTGACAAGTGCAGGCTTGCTGGTGTCATATCGTTGAAATATCGCTCGTAAACAATTTTGTCGCGATGAATGACGATAAATCCGTCGGTGTAGGTTTGCTCCAAAATTTCGGTCAAAGTACGCTGAGAATTATTTCTTGAGTGCAGCACCTTGAGATTGTCAAAGTCCTGCTCATTCAGCTGCAAACGCCATGCCGGTCCCGTTCCTTTTGCAACAACGGTGGTAGGCAATATTTCTCGAACGTGCTGGAACGCCCAGCGGTTAAACGGTGGACGGTCCCAGTTGTCCAAAGTGATACGACTGCCGTGAGGACTCGGCAAGCCCTGCATGATACCCATCTGACGGGCTGATCTTGGCTTGTCCATCGACGAAATACCTGTGTCAGCAAAAAAATACCGGGCAGATTTGTTGAGTCAAATCCACCCGGTCAATTGATCATTTTTTATTTTTTTAGATTAGTCCAGATCGCATCATAGAGTTCTTGCGTTGCCTGGTCACACACTGCAACAAATGTTCCAGGTGGCGCGTCAGCAGGCGGGTTAAGTTCCGGAGATGCCTTTAACCCTTCGCTCAATAACTCATATGTCCCAGTTACACCGGCGGTATATTGCGCAAATTCTGTCACTGCAGCTGCATTTTCCGGTTCAAGCAGGAAGTCCATAAACAGCAGTGCGTTAGCTCGATTCGGTGCATCCATGAGCAGTACCACGTTATCCATCCACGCGAGATATCCTTCTTTCGGATAGGAGTATTCCAAAGACGCGTTTTCACTTCGGGCCTTGGCGGAAAATCCGTTCCAAATCATGCCTACTGCGGCTTCACCGGAAACCAGTACATCTTTGGCACCATCAGATATGAACGACGCCCAGTGTGGTTTTGCATTCTGCAACAGATCATTTAGTGCTCTCAATTTATCCTTGTCGCTGGTACACTGCTCAATGCCAAGGTGCAGTGACGCGAGTGCCAGAACTTCACCCTGGCTGTCAAGCACATTAATCTTGCCTGACAGTTCTGCAGGCGGATCGAAAATCATTGCAGTCGTACGAATATCTCCGGAATACGCATCCCGATTTACTGTGAAACTTGTTGAGCCCCACTGATAGGGGATCGAGTGCATTCTTCCGGGGTCAAAAGAAACATCAACCCATTCGGGTTGGATATTTCCCTTGTTCTTCAATTCACCATCCGCAATGGTATCCAGCAAACCCTCAGCCGCCATAATCTCAACCATGTAGTCTCCCGGTACTGCAACGTCATATTGACCGACTTTACCGCCTTTCATAGCGGCCAGCAATGCTTCGTTGGAGTCATAGGTGTCCATGGTTACCTCGACATCATGTTGCGCGGCAAACTTGTCGAGCAATTCTTGAGGGATATATTCAAACCAGTGGTAAATTGACAGCTTGCCAGCGGCCAATGCGCCGCCACTAACAAACAAAAGACAGGCAGCGATGACTGCGACTGATTTTTTCATAATAAGCAACCTCCTTAGTATGCTTGGTTGTGCGCAGTCTCTAAACTTGAAAGAAAAGCCTGATGTTGCGCATACTTTTTTCTTCTAACAACGATCTAACGGAATCATCGTCGTGCAAATAATAACGGATAAAGGTGAAAAGAACAGGATTATTGTTTTTCACCTGATTTGTTTATCAGGTACGAGAAAGTCACAATAACGATTGACAGAAACAGCAGCAATGTCGAGATCGCCATAATGTTTGGTTTAATTCCTTGTTTAACCGCGCCGAATATTGCCGTGGGCAGGGTTTCCACACCAGCGCCTTTCACGAAGTTCGTAATGATGAAGTCATCCAGCGATATGACAAAAGCGAGTAAAAACCCAGAGATGATTCCAGGCAGCATGAGTGGCATAAGAACCTGGAAGAAAGCCTGCAATCGGGTTGCGTACAGGTCCACTGCTGCCTCCTCATAAGATTCGTCGATCCCCTGCAGGCGGGCTGAAATCGGCAAATAAGCAAATGGGATGCAAAATGCAATGTGAGCAACCAGGATAGTCGCGTAGCCTGCTTTGAAGCCAATGGTGCTGAAAAATATCAGGGTCGCGACTGCCGTGACAATTTCAGGAACCATGATCGGCAGATTAATCAGGCCGAAGGTGATACCTTTGCCGCGGAATTGCCCGCCTCGAACCATTGCGATAGCCGCACAGGTGGCAACAGTCGTCGCTGTTGTGGCCGCCATTAACGCAATCGAAAAAGAATTAAAGGCGGCCTTTTTGAACTTCGGCGCTTCCAGTCCGAAAAATACATCTTCGTACCATCGAAGACTGAAGCCACCCCAGATCGTAATTGACTGTGAATCGTTAAATGAATAAATCATCACGATAATCAGCGGTCCGTAAAGCAGGGTCAGGCACAATATTGTGATCGGCAAGAATCCAAAATAATGCCGAATGTCCTTAAGGGATTTATTCACTTCCTCGACCCCTTTTGGTTCTGGCTCGAGAAGTCGAACGTGCGTACCACATGAGTACCAGCAACACTGCGCTTAGCAAGATCATGGACGCGGCCGCCCCAAACGGCCAGTTGCCTGCAGTACCCTTGAACTGCTCTTCGATCAGCGAGCCGATCATAAAGTTTTTTGCACCGCCCAGTAAATCCGGTGCGAGAAACGCACCAAGACTTGGAATAAAGACGAGAATGCATCCAGCAACAATTCCGGGTTTGACTGAAGGAACAATGATGTGCCAAAGCGTGAACCACTTGCTTGCATAAAGATCCGCCGCCGCCTCACTGAGTGAATGATCGTAGCGTTCAATGGATGCATATAGCGGCAGCACCATGAACGGCAGATACGAGTAAAACAAACCAAGTTGAACGGCAATCGGTGTATTGATCAGGTGTATCGGCTCGTTGATCATATCCAATGCCAATAGCCATTCATTAATCGGACCGTTGTCCCGAATCAGGAACTTCATCGATACAGTGCGGATCAATAGGTTAACCCAGTACGGAACAGTGACCATAAACAGCCAGATTGTCCGGGTGGACGCCGGACGGGTCGCGATGTAGTAAGCTGTAGGAAATCCGATTAGCAGGCAAATTACGGTGGCAAGCAATGCCTGCCAGATTGAGCGCCAGAAAATGTTGATGTAAGTCCATTCGATTTTTACAGGCTCATCTCCAAACAGCCCGCGGTTCAAAAAGAACTGATCATATGCGGCAAAAGTAAATTCCCAGATGACACCGCCGCGAAACTCCTTCGTCAAAAAGGAGTAAACCAGCATTATCGCGATCGGCGCGAGTACGAAAATGCAAATAATGGACCACGAAGGCAGCAGCAGCCAGTTGCGAAGTCCGGCAAAAACTCCATGCGGTTTTCCTGACGCGGGATGACTTGAAGAAGCGCTCATACGATTTATCGTTCAGATCATGAATATCAGTCGCTTTTTCGTCATTTTCAAAAAAGAGTTATCAGGACAAAAAAGACAAGTCGTTTTAAGCACTGCTCTCAAAAAGCGTGTGATATGCGAGGTTGACTTCCATGCAAGGAGGATGTAGTCATGCAGTTCTTGAGTCAATATCAATGCGCAAGCAACTTGACGTATTCGCGTTTGAGGATGATGCCGACTGTATCTCCCTGCGACAACTCATCCGATTGCCACTGTTCCAGCTGCAGTCTTGCGATCATAGGAGTGCCACCTGTTGTTTCAATCACAACTTGTGCGTCATTTCCGAGGTATACCCGTTCAGTGACTTTGCCCGTAAACTGGTAAGCATCTGAATCGGTCGTGCACACTTCCATGTGTTCAGGTCGAATCGAAAGACTCGCCTGGTCGCCGGGTCGAATTTCGGGGTTAGTCTGAATAGCCAGTGCTAAAGTTTCGCCCCCGTCCAAAGTACAGTAAATTTGACCATTTTCTATGCGTTCAATCCTGACCGAAACCAGATTGGTTTCACCGATGAAATCGGCAACGAATACATTTGCTGGACTGTTGTAGATCTCTTCGGGTGAGCCAATTTGCTGGAGCTCGCCTTGCGACATCACCGCAATCCGGTCAGACATCGTTAATGCCTCCTGCTGGTCATGGGTAACGAAGATGAAGGTGATTCCAAGCACTTCCTGAATGCGGCGAAGTTCATGACGCATAGCCTGGCGAAGTTTCAGATCAAGCGCCGATAGAGGTTCGTCCAGCAACAGAACTTTTGGGGCGGGTGCGAGTGCCCGGGCCAGCGCGACGCGCTGCTGCTGACCGCCGGACAACTGGCCCGGTTTTCGGTGTGCCAATTCATCCAGCTTGACCAGCTCCAGCATCTCGTGCGCCCGCTGTTGAATTTCTTCGTCGGATTTACCAAGCATCTTGAGACCGAACCCGATGTTGTCAATAATCGTCATATGGGGGAACAGCGCATAGTGTTGAAACACCGTATTGACCGATCGCTTGTTGGCAGGCAAGCCCTTGATACTCTGGCCGTAGAGGCTGATTTCGCCTTCCTGGAAGTCCTCAAATCCACCAATTGTTCTCAGCAGGGTTGTTTTCCCACAACCTGAA
>JAJDZL010000224.1 GCA_022824665.1 Gammaproteobacteria bacterium
GAGACCATGACAACGCTTGCCAGTTACCGAAACGCCTGGAAAAAGTCACAAAGATGCCTCATCGCGGCAACGGGCTTTTACGAGTGGCAGCGTGTGGAACACCAAAAAAACAAGCAGCCCTGGCATATTTACCACCTGGAGCAGCCTGTCATGGGATTTGCCGGGCTCTGGGAAGTTGGCTACACAACTGAAGGCGAGCCCTTTGAATCCTGTGCGATTGTTACAACCAGTGCGAATCAATTGATGGCTGAGATTCATAATTCCAACCAGCGCATGCCTGTGATTATTGATCCTGCGAAACGGGATACATGGCTGGGCACCGACAGTGAAGCAGCACTTGAGCTCGCAGTTTCATACCGCGACGGTCTATTGAGTGCTGATCCCATTTCTTCTCGAATCAACAATCCCGGCTACAACCGTCCCGATTGTCTCGAACCCATTGACATCAGCACTTAAGGTGTGGCTTTTGTCACTCAGCAATCTGAGTTGACAGCAGCTTTCGAACAGTATTAACGGAATGAAAAAGCGTAACCGGAAGTATCGCTCTGCCAAGCGTCGCCCTGCGATTGTCGAAGCGATCGTTGAATTTGTTAATTTGCGTACCGTACGATTAAGAAGGTCGAACGGTAACAAGGGCGAAACATTCAATCTGCCGGTCGAGGCGTGTTGGGGGCTATTGCCAGGAGACGAAGTTGCCGGGACGGTGGGCCGCTTTCGGGGCAAAAGACAACTGAAATCCGAGACGCTCAGTGTTAATCCCTGTAAGGATGTCCAGGTGGTTTTAAGAATAAGCCATAGGCGGGTCCGTGGTGTCAAAAAACAGGTTTTCCAACCAGTTGGATTAAATCTTCCGGGACAAATCGAGTCTGCCGCCGATGCTGTCCGGGAGCATGGCGATGGAACCCATCTCGTCGCGACGCTTTCCAGAGATGGGACGTATTGGCACCAGGAATCAAGCTGGACGCTCGTCAATATCGAGCGGGTTTTGCACGGCAGCTGCGAGATCGCGGCAGCTGTAGCGCTGACCAGGTTTGGTCTTCGACAGGCGTGGCCTGACAGTGTTGCGGCAGAGCTCGATAGCGTATCTGATCAGATTTCCCGGCAGGTGCTGAAAAGTCGGGACGATTTGCGAGACCTGCCGTTTGTGACCATTGACCCGGAATCCGCCAGAGACCATGATGACGCGGTGTATTGTGAAAAATCAGGGGCAGGCGGGTTTCGCCTCTCGGTGGCAATCGCGGATGTTGCTCACTATGTAAAGCCGCGCACCGCCTTGGATTCTGTCGCGTTGGACAGAGGCGCATCAATTTACTTCCCATGCTACTCGGTGCCCATGCTTCCCGAAGAACTCTCGAGTGACATCTGTTCACTAAAACCAGACGAAGACCGACTGGCGCTGGTCTGCGAGATGGCAATTTCTTCAGCAGGTGAAGTCGAGTCTTTTGAGTTTCGCGAAGCGCTCATCCGGTCCCAGGCGAGACTTAGTTATGAGGAAGCTCAGCGCGCCTTGAGCGATAACTTGTTTACAGGCCGGGTTGGCAAGAACCTGAAGTGTCTGTTCGAGTTGCACCGCGCATTTCTTGCGGCACGTAGCAAGAGGTGTGCACTTGACCTGGAATTGCCGCAGGCGAACTACGAGCTTAGTGCAAGCGGTGAGCTGGATGGCGTCGGCAAGTCAGTCAGTCTGCCGTCTCACAGTCTGATTGAGGAGGCCATGCTGGCGGCCAATACCTGCGCGGCAAAGTTTATTGCGAAACATTACACTCCCTCAGCCATGTACCGGATTCATGATGCACCATCGGAATCTTATATCAAAGAAATCAATCAATTGTTGCATGAATATAACCTTGACGTTCAGATAGACTACCCTGCAACGGTGAAGGATTATCAGGTGCTCGTTGAACATCTTCGAGATCATCAGCCCGCTTACTATCAGGTATTTCAGAGCCATCTGCTGCGAAGCATGACGAGCGCGGTATACTGGCCTGAAATGAAACCTCATTTTGCGCTGAATTTTCCTGCCTATACGCATTTCACATCGCCAATTCGGCGCTATCCGGACCTGGTCGTTCATCGGCTGATCAAGCAGGTGCTGAATGCAAAAGAACAAATCCCCGAGCAATCTCGGCTGAAGACGATTGCCGGAGTCGGGTCATACACTGAACGCCGTGCCGACAGTTGTGCCAGGGAGGCTGAGAAATGGCTCAAGGCTGAGTATATGCAAGCGCACATTGGGGATATATTTGATGCGGTCGTTACGGATGTCAGGCCCTTTGGCGTTTTTGTTCAAATTGACTCGCCCTTTGTTGATGGCATGATCCCGGTGTTTGAACTTGGTAATGAGTATTTCATCTACGAGGATGCCGCGCGACAGCTCGTCGGCAGCTATAGCGGAAATGTTTATCGCATAGCAGACAGGTTGCGGGTGCAGATCGTCGAGGCGACCCCGGAGCTTGGCCATATTAACCTGCAGCTTGCCTGATCACTTTGGATTACATTGGGTGGTCCCGTTTTAAAAGGAATTATCAGTCATGGAAAAATATTTCGGAATTCATGTTACAAACGCATTGCTTCAGCATCGGCCTGATGAAATGGATTCGGTGTTGCTAAGCGATAAGCGTCAGGACCGTCGATTGCATGAGATCGAACAGCTTGCCAGACGAAACGGGATTGCGATCCGGCGCCTGCCAAACAGCGAACTGGCGGATATTGCCCGAGGCAACCCGCATCAGGGGGTAATCACCTTATGTCGCAACAAATTGCAAAATGAGCGCGGGACGGATTTACCAGGCTGGCTAAAAGGACTGGACAACGGGTCATTCATCATCGCACTGGATGGGATTATCGATCCCCGCAATCTCGGTGCCTCCTTACGCAGCGCCAATGCAGCAGGTGTCGGTGGTGTAATTTTGCCGCGCAATCGAGGCTGTTCCATTACTGCGACGGTGTCGCGCACGGCCCAAGGTGCGGCCGAAACCACGCCGGTATTTCAGGCTTCGAATCTGGCCAGGGTTCTGGACGCACTTAAACGGCACGGCTACTTTGTCATGGGTTTGGATGCCGCCGCACCGGATTCGATATACGATACAGATCTCAGTGAACCGTGTGTGCTGGTATTTGGTGCTGAGGAAACCGGGCTTCGCAGCGGCACTCGCAGCAAGTGTGATCAGCTGATCAGCATTCCCATGCTTGGCAAGATTGCCAGTCTTAATGTTTCTGTCGCGGTTGGAGTCGCCGCGTTTGAGTTAATGCGCCAGCGGGCGGTTTCCTGACTCAGGTCAGTGTTCCGCCGCAGCTGCTGCCGGCACCGGCGGTGCAGCCAAAGCAGTGTGAATCGATCGCGATGCGCTGGTCAATAATCTGCTCGAGGCCCTGGTCCCACAGATGTCTGGGCTTGCGCCAGCCTGCGGTGATATCCAGCATCTGGTTAAAGTCGCAATCATAAATCTGCCCAAGCCAGTCAACACTGATGATGTGCTGACACATCAGCTCGGGGACGGTTGCCGGATTAAATTGCCGGGCCAGCAGATCCATGTAATTTTCGTATTCACCGCGGCGTTCCAGGTAGTGTCGAAAGCGGCTGATCGGCAGGTTGGTCAGCGTATAAAGATGATTGAACTGAATGCCGAAATCTTCGCCAAGCCGTTCCTTGAACGTGGCTTCCAATGACTGCTGGGCAGGCGGGAGAAATGCGCCGTTGGGGTTATAGACCAGGTCCAGCTCCAAATCCGGCCGGGTACCGTAGCCCTCGGCATTAAGCAGCTGCAGGGCGCGGATGCTTTGCCCGAATACACCTTTGCCGCGTTGAGCTTCCAGATTATCCTTGGTATAGCATGGCAGCGAGCAAATCAGTTTGACACCCCGGTCGGCATACCAGCTGGCAAGGTCTTCTTGCCCTTTTTCCAAAAGAACGGTCAAATTACAGCGCGCAACGACAGACGAACCGTTTGCCAGGCAGGCATCGACAAAGCGCCGGAAATTGGGATTCAATTCAGGTGCGCCACCGGTAATATCGATTGATTGAATATTGTTGTCTGCACACCACTTGACAATCCGCTGCATCGTTGACCAGGACATGATTTCTGTTCGATTCGGTCCTGCATCGACATGGCAGTGATTACAGGCCTGGTTACAGAGTTTGCCAACATTGATCTGTACGTCGCGGATCTGTACGCGTTTCAACTCACTGAAGCCATTGTCAACCAGGGTTGCAAAGAAGTTCCAGCGTAAAGCGGAGGAATTTGTGTGATCTGCCAGCGTATCTGGTTCGGCCACCATTGTTGCAATAGTACTCATCAGACAGGCTGTTTAGATGACGCCGCGTGTCTATTTTGAAAAGCGTTTGTTGATAAAGTGATCAAGCGAAATTGCCCCGGCACCATGCAGCAGCGGGATCAGCAGCATAATTCCCCAAAGCTGGTGTTGAGCGATCCCTGCAGGGTTGAGCGTCGGGTATGAGATAACCGCGATAACATTGAAAATAAATAGAGTTCCCGCAGTCATTCGGGTTGCCAAGCCGAGCACAAGCAGCACCGGGAAGACCAGTTCAACAAAAATCGACATGTATGCTGCGAGTTGAAAAGGAATGATCGGAACCGCGTATTCGTACTCGAACAGGTACATGGTCGAGCTGATATTGGAGATTTTTGTCAATCCGGCTTTCCAGAATACATTGGCGATCCAAAGTCTAAGCAGCAGGTCGCCAATCGGTGCGCCGCAATTCAATACGCAAATAGCCTTGCGATAGTATTGAACAATCATTGAGTCATTCATCGTCGTAATTTCCGGGCAATTGGGAAGAAGATCAAGGCGTTGTTATTATTCTAAGGTTATCGAGGAAACTGCACCGAGCGAAAACAGTCGATTCAGCCCCACTTGCAGATTGTATTCTGGATTAAATTCGGATATTGATGGAATTATCGACCCCAGCGTTTTCCCGCTTAAAGCCAGCGCGATCATTTGGCACAGTTCAGTTTCGATTTTGACCACCATGACAGCACCGTTTCGACGAACGGCGAGTACTGATTGGCCGCCCGCGGCGGTACTGGGCGGGGCTGCGTTCTCGGGGTCAGCAGAACTGGCAAAATCCCAGATGTCAAAAATCGGAAAATCCGATCCGACCGGGCGAATTGCCGGGTGAATATTCAGTAAAAGTTGTGCGTAATCATCGGCAGAATAATCGTTCAGCGCACTGATTTTGACCGAAGCTGCGCGCTCGGCATGAAACACAATGTGGCAAGCCCAGTCAATTCTTGCGATATCAGGCAGGTAGGGCACGCTTTGAGTCTCTGGCATGGATTGCAGCAATGCTGGCAGATGTTCACCATAGTCTCTCAAGTCGCCCGTGTGTGGTGCATGAGTGCGAACATAAGCCCGGGCGGCAAATTTAAAGAACTCCTCGCCCACCAGGGCGTAACTGCTCGGGTAGATGTCCTCAAGTGCCTCACACAGCGTTGCATTGATGTTGTTCCGATAGACGTTCAGCCGTTGCGTGGTGTCGAAGCCGCGCGCGACAATCACATCGCGCATGAGTGCGGGCTGGCGATCAAGCAGCGCTCGGCTAAACTGGCTTTGCAGATCACGCAGCAGCATTGCGATCTGAACGACGGTAGCTGCGGGCGATATTTGCTTCGTCCATCAGCACTGAAAATTCCGGCAGTTCCTTGTCCCATTCAATCAGTGTCGGAGCATGGCTGAAAAGGCCCGCGGCATGTTCATACAAATGCCAGACCTCATCGCAGACTCTTTGATCGTGTGTGTCGATACGAATTGAGCCTTCAGGCCACTCCTTAATGGTGTGTCCCGCCAGGTGGATTTCTCCAACGGCTGCAGCCGACACCTGACGAAGAAAATCCACTGGGTCAAACTCGTGATTACAGGCATTGACGTAGACGTTGTTGACATCGAGCAGCAAACCGCACCCGCTGCGTTGGGCAATCTCGTTGATAAATTCCCATTCCGACATTTCTGAATGAGAAAATTCAAGATAGGTTGAAGCATTTTCAACGAGAATGGTACGACCGAGCAATTCCTGTACCTCATCAATTCGATTGACCAGGTGCCGAACCGCTTCGCGGGTGAATGGCAGCGGCAGCAGGTCGTGAAGGTAAACACCGTCGATGGAGCTCCAGGACAAATGTTCTGAGACCAGCGCCGGCTGATAGAAATCGATCAGCTCCTTGAGTCGCTGCAGGTGTGGAAGATTGAGTGCGTCAGTAGACCCGAGCGACAGGCCGACGCCATGAAAGCTTAATGGGTAGTTGCTGCGGATTTGAGTTAGCCACTGATGTGGCGCACCGCCCCGGCCGAAGTAGTTTTCGCTATGAACCTCGAACCAGTCGACGGGCGGCTCGTCGGTGGCAACTAGTTTGATGTGTTCACCACGCAACCCGATTCCAACTGAGTCGGCTGGAATCGAGTGCGTAGTCATTCAATCGTGCATACAATCAGCAGAGAAAAACTCTTATGATTGCGGCTCCAGTGTGCCACCGGTCAGTCTTTCACATAAACCCTTCGGGACTGCGACAAAGGCATCGCCCTGGTCATCTGCAGTTGATGTTCCAGCACAGGAACTGTTGGCGGTTTGACAATCATTGGCACCAGCTTTAGCGACACCGTAGCATTTTTCTTTTTCGTCGTCTGCAGAGACTGCAGTGGTCAGTGACAGTGAGCCAAGTGCGAGTGCTCCGCTGATGGCTGCTGCGATAAGGACTTTCTGAGATTTCATTAATTCACTCCTCCAGAGGGTCAGAAAAAATAACCGATTCCAAAAACTGATTCGGTTTTCGCTGTACTTTGACTTTTGGTTAATCAAAAAGTTTCAATAAACAATCATATATCAATGGATTTTTAACGAACGGGCGAATTTGCCATGGTTTCGGTCCCAATATACGAACATTTCAAATAAGTGTATTACTATACAAACGAATAAGAGCAATTTTTATTGTAGTTTATTTGCAAAAGGCAGTCCGTGTAATGGTGTTTGATGCAGTTATTTCTGCGTAGGCCTGCCCGCTGAAGTTTGTTGCTTGAAAACGCGCCCCCCAAACGCCTGATCTTCCCGGTTACTGCTATGCGTGCGCCGGGCTTTGGGGTATCGATCAACTCACGTTAAGTTTCGCACAATCGATCGCCTGGATGTGCCAGTTTAGTGTCAGAAGTTATATTCATCGAAAGTCTTTTTCACCAACGGCAGCAATTGCGCTCCGTCCGGTTCATTTCCCTCCTCTGACGTCAGCACCAGCCAGTCAAATACAGCCAGCATCAGGGCATGTTGCACAACGTGTTTATTGCTGCTCTGATTGATGTGCTGATCGTAAATTGAGCGCAGACCGGGCGGTGAATCAGCAGCAACCATATCCAGCACGATCGCGTGCAAGGCCAGGTGTGAAAAAGGGTCCGGTTCGTTGATGTCATATTCGTAGTCAGCGTATTTGTCCGGATTTTCGAACATCTCATGCAGCTCAGGATGCATTTCGATTGCCTTCTGGGCCAGTTTCTCTGTTGCATCGAGCTTCTTGTTGGTTTGCATTTTGTTCCAGACTTCGAACAGAAATTCCCGTTCTCTTGTATCGACAGCCATCTCGTTACTCCGCGGCAGCGCCGTGCTTGGCCATGGCAAATGAATTTCGATCTCGAAATTCACAAAGGTCAAATATCAGACACGATCCACAGCGCGGCTTTTTCGCCGTGCAGGTGTATCGGCCATGCAGAATCAGCCAGTGATGCGCATCGACCATAAATTCATCAGGTACTGATTTCAGCAATTTGCGTTCAACTTCCACGACATTCTTGCCGGGTGCCAGCCCGATACGATTGGAAATTCTGAATATATGGGTATCGACTGCGATGGTGGGCTCACCAAATGCGGTATTCAAAATGACGTTGGCTGTTTTTCGACCGACACCGGGCAATGCTTCCAGCGCCTCCCGGTTTGCCGGCACGTCGCTATCGTAAAGCTTGACCAGCGCTGCGCAAAGACCGATGATGTTTTTTGCCTTGCTGTTGTTGAGTCCAATTGTCTTGATCATTTCGCGCACATTGTCAATGCCCAGCTTCAGCATGGATTCCGGGTCGGGTGCAGCCTTGAACAATGCGGGCGTCGCCTGGTTGACGGCTTTGTCGGTCGACTGGGCTGACAAAACCACCGCAATCAGCAGTTCAAAGTTGTTCCGAAAATTGAGCTCGGTCGCGGGCTTGGGATTGGCCGCGCGCAACCTTGAGAAAATCTCGTGGCGGATCTTTGCGTTCATGCCTTGGTTTGCGGGGCTGCTGAAGTACGTTTAACGCGTTTGGACGCCTTCCATCTTCTTTCTCGCTCCCGGTTGACGGCGCCGCGGATTATCTCACTGACATCCTCTTCACGGGCACTCGCGTCTGATTTCGACTCTGTGCGCCTGGCGCGCTGCAGCCGATGCCGTTCGGCCAGTTGGCGCCAGTGGGAGACTTCGCGGTCCAGAAATTCGGGCCACCTTTCGCCGCGCTGCGCAGGCACCAAGTCTACCATCTCGATGCAATCAACCGGGCACAAGCTCACGCACAGCCCGCAGCCGGTACATTCCTCGACGAGGACACTGTGCATCTGCCTGGCTGCGCCTACGATCGCATCAACCGGACACGGTTCGATGCAAAGCGTGCAGCCGATGCAGTCGTGTTCGATGATTTGGGCTGTTTTTCGACCCGGATAGGGCTCGCAATCAAGCGCAGGTGGCAAAATCCGCGTGGATAATTGTTCAGCGAGTGCCTGACGGGTCGTTTCGCCGCCGGGCGGGCAGCGGTTGAGCTGGGTTTCCTGGCGTGCCAGTGCGCCGGCGTAGTCCAGGCAACTTGGATACCCGCACATCGTACATTGTGTCTGTGGCAGGCACTGATCGATATCAGCGATCGCGGTGATGAGCGCCTGGTGCAATTTCAGCTAACCCTTTCGCCAGGCGGAACCTCATCGCCGGGATTGATCAGCCACAAGCCGTGATCATCACCCGCGGCCAGAATCATTCCTTCAGAGGTGCCAAATTTCATCTTCCTGGGTTTGAGGTTTTTCACCACCACGACTTTTTTGCCAATCAGCTCCTCGGGTTGATAGAATCCTTTTATGCCTGCAAAGACCTGCCTGGTTTCTGTGCCAAGGTCAACTTTCAGGCGAATGAGTTTATTGGACTCTTGAACGTCGGCTGCTTCGATAATCCTGGCCGTGCGCATGTCGATACGGGCAAAATCCTCGATCGAGATGAGTTCCTGCTGGTCTGCATCGGCGCTTGAATCTTCATTCCTGGATGCTTCGATGAGGGCATTGATGTCCTTTTGCTGAATGCGTGTCAAGAGGTGAACAAACGGTGCAATCTGGTGATCCAGCAAGGGGTCATCAAGTCTGTCCAGCCGATCAATCGGATCGTTCAGAAATTCACCGCTGCGACGCACCAGTTCCGGTACCACGGGCGCCAGGTAAAACATCAGCACGCGAAACATATTGATGCCCTGTGTACAGACCTCGTGCAGCTCCTGCCCACGGGCGGAATCCTTGGCAATCACCCACGGCTGCATTTCGTTAACGTATTGGTTCGCTTTATCAGCCAGCGCCATAATTTCCCGCATTGCCCGGCTGAACGATCGATTTTCGTAGGCATCTGAGATCGCTTCGCGGGCTTCGATCATTTCCTGATAGAGCTCGGGACGCGCCAGCTTTGAGCTCAGCATGCCATCAAAACGGCCTGAGATAAACCGGGCCGAGCGGCTGGCAATGTTGACGACCTTGCCGATTAAATCGGAATTGATTCGTTGTATGAAGTCCTCGAGATTCAGATCAATATCTTCAATCTTTTCATTTAATTTGCCGGCGTAATAGTAACGCAGATAATCCGGGTCGAGGATGTCCAGGTAAGTTCGGGCCATGATGAACGTACCGCGGGACTTTGACATTTTTTTGCCGTTTACCGTCAGAAATCCGTGGGTATAGACGTCAGTCGGTCGGCGGAATCCAGCGCCATGAAGCATTGCCGGCCAGAACAGCGTATGGAAATAAAGAATGTCCTTGCCAATGAAATTGTATAGCTCGGTTGCCTGCTCATTTTTCCAGAAAAGATCGAAATCGATACCCTCCCGGTCGCACAGATTCTTGAAACTCGCCATGTAACCGATCGGCGCATCCAGCCAGACATAGAAGTATTTGTCTGTCTCACCAGGAATCTCGAAACCAAAGTAAGGCGGATCGCGCGAAATGTCCCAGTCACTTAGGCCGACGTCAAACCATTCCTTGAGTTTATTCTGTGCTTCTTTCTGGCCAAGTTCGCTCGCAACCCAGTTTTGCAGCATCTCGGAAAAGTTACTCAGCTGTACGAACAGGTGTTCAGATTCTCGTTGCTCTGGCGTCATTCCGGACAGCACTGAGACCGGATTTATGAGATCAGAGGGTGTGTAAGTCGCACCGCAGCGCTCGCAGCTGTCACCGTACTGGTCTTCGGCACCGCAGCGCGGGCAGGTGCCCTTGACAAAGCGATCTGGAAGAAACATGTTCTCACCCGGGTCATAAGCCTGATTGATGACCTTGCGCCGGATATGGCCGCCTTCTTTGAGCTGAAGATAAATATACCGTGCCAGCTCCCGATTCTCGGGGGAATGGGTCGAGTGATAGTTATCGAACGAAATTTTGAAATCAGCAAAGTCTCTTTCGTGCTCTTCGCGATAGCGCTGGATGAGCTCTTCAGGTGTGATGCCTTCTTTCCTGGCGCGCAGCATGATCGGGGTGCCATGGGCATCATCTGCACAGACAAAGTAGCACTGGTTGCCACTCATGCGCTGAAAGCGCACCCAGATGTCCGTCTGTATGTATTCAACCATGTGGCCCAGGTGCAAAGGACCGTTGGCGTAGGGCAATGCGCTGGTGACCAGAATTTTTCTCATTTGATTGTCAGGCAGATTTGAATGTGTCATCGAATTTTGTTGGGCGCACAATCGCTTAAGCGGGCAACTGGACGGTCTGTCAGGACGGTGTCAGGTTCGAATTGCCGGCTGGCTGTATGGTAAAATATTCCAGCCATCCAGAAACTTGAGGTATTGCCGATTTGCAGTGTTGCGTTCAGGTAATATTTTATTCCTGACAAGTCAGCCCAGGGATGATTTCCGTTGCCGGACAGATTTGTACCAGAAAAGAGCATTTTAAACAGAGCATTTTATATGGCAGCAGTAACTAAAGCAGATATTGAATCCGTTTTACAGCCGGTTCAGGACCCGCATTCAGAAACGTCCCTGATCCAGGATCGTAAAATCAAGGATATCGCAGTGACGAATGGCGCAGTGCGACTGACTGTGGAATTGGGTTACCCGGCAAAGAGCTGTCTGCCCGATCTCAGCGCTGAAATCGAGCGTCGTCTGGCTGCCCTTGACGGTGTGAACGATGTGCAGATTAACACCAGCAACAAGGTGTTTTCTCATTCCGTCCAAAAAGGCGTTAGTCCCATACCCAATGTCAAAAATATGATTGCCGTGGCCTCCGGCAAAGGCGGTGTCGGCAAATCCACCGTGTCGGCAAACCTGGCACTGGCGCTTTCGGCCGAGGGTGCGACAGTCGGCGTCCTGGATGCGGATATTTATGGCCCCAGTCAGCCGCGCATGCTTGGTGTGCGCGGCAAGCCGCAGTCCAAGGACGGCAAATCGATGCAGCCGGTGTTCAGTTATCACCTGCAGACGATGTCAATCGGTTTTTTGATCGAAGAGGAAACGCCGATGATCTGGCGCGGACCGATGGTCACGCAGGCATTGGAACAGCTGCTCAAACAAACCACCTGGACCGATCTGGATTACCTGGTAATCGATCTGCCACCCGGAACCGGAGACACACAGCTGACACTCGCGCAAAGAGTTCCGGTCAGCGGTGCGGTGATCGTAACAACACCGCAGGACATTGCGCTTTTGGATGCGCGCAAGGCTTATCGAATGTTTGAAAAAGTGGAAATTGAGGTGCTTGGTGTCGTTGAGAATATGAGCATGCATGTGTGCAGCAACTGCGGGCATCAGGAGCACATTTTCGGCGAAGGCGGCGGTCAGCGCATGGCCGAGGAATATGGCGTGGATTATCTTGGCGGGGTGCCGCTTGACGTGCGGATACGCCGCGACGCAGATCGTGGCCGACCGACAGTGGTCAACGAGCCGGATGGAGAAATCGCGCAAAATTATCGAAAAATTGCGCGCAGTGCTGCCGCGCGACTGTCGCAGCAAAAAAAGGATTTCACCAGCGACTTTCCCTCCATCGTCATTCAAAACACTTAACGGCAAACACGCAAAGGAATCAGTGCTGTGTCAATCAAATCAGATCAGTGGATTCGAAAAATGGCGGCCGAGCAGGGCATGATTGAACCATTTGTTGACCGACAGGTGAGCCAGGTTGAAGGCAACCGGGTCATCTCATTTGGCACTTCAAGTTACGGCTATGACATCCGCTGCTCAAATGAATTCAAAATCTTTACCAATATTCACACAGCAATCGTTGATCCCAAGGCGTTTTCAGGTGACAGTTTTGTCGACTTTTCGGGTGATGTGTGTGTCGTGCCGCCAAATTCATTTGCGCTGGCAAGAACTGTTGAGTATTTCAGGATCCCGCGCAATGTACTGACCGTGTGTCTTGGCAAATCGACCTACGCGCGCTGCGGGATTATTGTCAACGTAACGCCCTTTGAACCGGAATGGGAAGGCTACGCGACGCTAGAGTTTTCCAATACAACACCGCTGCCGGCAAAAATCTATGCCAATGAAGGTGTTGCACAGGTCATTTTTTTTGAAGCGACAGATCCTTGCGAAACCTCCTACAAGGATCGAAAAGGAAAGTACCAGGGTCAGGTTGGCGTGACACTGCCGATTACCTGACGCGTGTTGCGTATGCATCCGTCGGGGACTGTCGCAAATTTGAACGATGCAATCGATCAGGCAGAATTTGAATTCAAAGCGGTGTCGATAGGTGGGGGAGGACCTCGAAGATGAGCTGTATGATTATTAGAAGGTGTTCGAAGCCATGGCAAAGGGCTTGAAGTCACTCAAAGACAAGCCTAAGTGCCGCCGCGAGTGCGGTGATATCAGGGGTGTGGCGTTCATGGCGCGTGCCGCTGAATTCAGTTTTGCGCTGCCGTTTTATTCACTGCTTAAGGCGCTCGATACGCCCTGTCGTCAGGGTGTGCGGGAGATATAGAAAATGTCCGGCAATACCTTTGGAACACTGTTTACCCTGACAACATTTGGCGAAAGCCACGGGCCTGCAATCGGCTGCATTGTTGATGGCTGTCCGCCCGGGATGGCGCTTGGAGTCGAGGACATTCAACCTGAGCTTGATCGCAGAAAGCCGGGCGGGTCCAAGTTCACCACGCAGCGGCGCGAGTCCGACCAGGTTGAAATTCTCTCCGGTGTGTTTGAAGGGCATACCACCGGCACCCCGATCGCACTGATCATCCGAAATGAGCAGCAGCGTTCCAGAGATTACTCGAATATCGCTGACCGATTTCGTCCCGGTCACGCAGACTACACTTACCTGCACAAATACGGCATTCGAGACTACCGCGGCGGCGGGCGTTCATCGGCGCGCGAGACTGCAATGCGCGTCGCGGCCGGTGCAATCGCAAAGAAATTGCTAAGCGAGCGCTTTGGTGTACAGATTCGCGGTTTTGTGTCACAGATTGGCGAGCTGCGTCCTGAAGCGCATGATTGGGGTGCGGTTAATCTTAATCCGTTTTTCTGGCCGGATGCGAGTCAGGTGCCGACACTGGAGACGTACATTAACGAGGTTCGACGGGCCGGTGACTCAGTTGGCGCGGCAGTGACTGTGGAGGCGCTTGATGTACCGGTCGGCTGGGGAGAGCCTGCGTATGCGCGCCTTGATGCCGAAATTGCGACCGCGATGATGGGTATCAATGCGGTCAAAGGTGTGGAAATCGGCGCGGGCTTTGCCAGTGTAGCGATGAAGGGGTCGGAATATCGGGATGAGATGTCCCCCGCCGGGTTCTTGTCCAACAACTCAGGTGGGATCGCAGGCGGCATATCAACAGGCCAGCCCATCGTGGCGAGAGTCGCCTTCAAACCGACATCAAGTATTGTGCTGCCGGGTAACACAGTGAATGTGGCGGGCGAGCCGGTTACGATTTCAGTGACGGGCCGCCACGACCCGTGCGTTGGACTCCGGGCAACGCCAATTGTTGAGGCGATGCTGGCACTCGTGCTGATCGACCATGCACTCAGGGATCGGGCGCAGAA
>JAJDZL010000107.1 GCA_022824665.1 Gammaproteobacteria bacterium
CTCGTTTCCGGTGCAGCGGGGAATTTTCCCGCAAAAGGCACCGATATGTCGCCGAACGGTTTTGCGGCGGTGGTCAACATCGATCTTCTTGGTACGTACCACGTTTTAAGGGCCGCCTATCCTTATCTGCGTAAACCCGGCAGTTCGGTCATCAATATTTCTGCGCCGCAAGCATTCGTGCCGATGATTCTGCAGTCGCATGTTTGCGCCGCCAAGGCCGGTGTTGACATGATTACCCGAACTTTCGCCATGGAATGGGGTGAGGACGGCATTCGAGTCAACTCAATCGTACCAGGTCCAATTCAGGAAACCGAGGGCATGAAAAGACTTGCACCCACTGGGGAGTTGCTCGAAAAAGTTACCGAATCGGTGCCACTTAAGCGCCTTGGCAACACATCCGATATCGGCAACGTTGCGATGTTTTTGGCCTCACCGCTGGCGGACTATATCACCGGTACCGTTTTGCCGGTCGACGGTGGGTGGTCCTTGGGTGGCGTATCAGGATTAATGGACGGGCTCGCACGCGAAATTCAACAGCAATAGACAGTGTCAGATTAAGTGTCGGAAAGTACTGAGCAGTAAGTTTCACGCAACCGGTTTTTTTCAATTTTGCCCATTGCGTTTCTGGGCAATTCTTCAACAAATACAATCTTGCCCGGCACCTTGAAGGCCGACAGATTTGGCTTGAGTGCCTTAAGAAGATCCACTTCATTAACGGCCGCCGATTGCCGGATTACAGCCGCGACAACACCCTCTCCCAAATCCGCATGCGGTACGCCAAATACTGCTGAATCTGCAACGCCAGCAAGCTGATTGAGTTCGAGTTCTATCTCGCGCGGGTAAACGTTAAGGCCAGCTGAAATGATGAGGTCTTTATCCCTCCCCACAATCGTAACGACTCCGTTTTCATCAACCGATGCGAGATCACCGGTGATGAAATAGCCGTCGTTCGTGAACGCTGAGTGGGTGGCGTCAGGATTTCGCCAATAGCCCGCAAACACATTGGGCCCCGCTATCTCCAGTGAGCCTATCTCGCCACTGCCAAGCAGTACGCCGTCGTCGCCGCATATCCGAACCCGAATATCCAACAGTGGGTAGCCGACGGTACCGGCGAGCCGCTCACCTTTGAGTGGATTGGACGTGATCATCTGTGCTTCGCTCATGCCGTATCGCTCCAGTATGCGAAAGCCAGTCCGCGCCTCAAATTCCGCAAATGTCTCCGGTAAAAGCGGCGCGGAACCCGAAATGAACACTCGCATGGTTCGACAAATCTCTTTATTCAGTCTTGCGTTCGACAAAAGGCGCGTGTAGATGGTTGGCACTGCCATCATGACGGTTGCCTTGGCAAGGCAATCAATGGTCCGCTCGACCGAAAACTTTGCCTGAAAAATGACTTTGGACCCTAGCAGTATCGGCAGGTGGAGTCCGACGCAAAGCCCATGGACATGAAAAAGCGGCAGTACATGCACTAGCACATCATGTTTTTGCCACCCCCAACACTCAATCAGACTCTGCGCGTTGGAGGATAAATTCTCATGCGTAATCATTGCACCCTTGGGTTTGCCGGTGGTTCCCGAGGTGTATATCAGCAAGGCAGTGTCATCTTTTGCCTTGTGCACCACTTCGAATGAATCGCTGTAGCTGGCAATATCCTCCCACAAAGTACCTGCGCCGTCCGCTTCCAGGGTCAAAACAGATTGAATGGCATGCTGTTTGATCAGCGTTTGTGCCTCGCTGCAACGCTTTGAGCTTGACACCAGCAGCGACGGCTGCGCATCTGCAAGAAAATGTTCCAGCTCATTCAATGTGTAGGCAGTGTTAAGCGGATGAAAAATCAATCCAGCCCTAAAGCATGCCAGATACAGAATAACAACCTGATAGGATTTTTCGACTTGCGCGGTGACGCGCGCTCCCGGCTGCAGCCCCATTTCACTCAATTTATTGGCGAGCTGCGCCGAGAGCTGCTCACCTTCACCGTACGAGATTGAATGCGATTCGTTGACCTCAAGAAAGACGTCATCTGCAGATTGCCGCATTTGCTGTTGGAGCAGGCAGAAAAAATTTTGGTTCGTTTGCATTGTTGTGAGTATGATGATGAGGCAAGTTATTCTGATCTGTCCAATAATTTATCCGATGAGTGCAGAATCGATATCACCCGGCACGGGCACACCGCGTACGCGCCGGCCTCAATGGAACTATCAACCCGATGTTCCACTGCCTGTTTCGCCACTGTTCGAATGGCCTTTGAATCTGCCAAGAATCCTCAATTGGTTCTGGCGCAGCTGGTTTCCTGTCTCCGAAAAGTTGATTATCGTCTTCACTGCATTCATTTCCTGGACCTACTTTCAGCCACCGCTTGAAGTTTCACAGAATTTCCACATCGAATGGGTTGCACTGATGTGGCTCAGAAACTGCGCGCTGATGACTGCGGTTGCCGGTGGCCTCCATCTGTATTTCTATGTCTTTCGTCTGCAAAAGGATGCCCATCGGTATGACAGCAAGGCATTTGGCAAGGGGCGTCCTTTTACGTTCCGCAACCAGGTCTGGGACAACATGTTCTGGACACTTGCCAGTGGGGTAACGGTGTGGACAGCATATGAAGCGTTTATTATCTGGGGATTTGCCAACGGATTCATCGAAGTTTTGGAGTGGTCGCAAAACCCAGTTTGGTTTGTGGCTATATTCCTGCTTGTGCCAATCTGGGAGAGCTTTTACTTCTTCCTGATTCATCGATGGCTGCACTGGAAGCCGCTCTATAAATTTGCTCACCATTTGCATCACCGCAACACCAACGTCGGGCCCTGGTCGGGTTTATCCATGCATCCGGTTGAACACCTTATTTTCCTGGGCGCGGTGCTTATTCACTGGATCATCGCATCCCACCCTGTTCACGTTCTTTATCATCTGCAGTACTTTGCTCTCAGTGCCGCAACAACACACTCAGGTTACAATCGCATTTCGAAAAATGACAAAAAAGTGCTGTCACTCGGCACGTTTCATCATCAGATGCACCACCGTTTTTTGCACTGCAATTACGGAGGCCTGGAATTTCCCTGGGACAAGTTTACCGGCACCTTTCATGATGGCACCGAAGAGGCACATGCGAACCTAAAACGGCATATGCGTGCAAAGGCACAGGAACTTCGCCAACTCAGGGGCTAGGAGAACTGCATATCACTTATATTATCGATTTCACTGCAAATCGCGAACGATGAGCGAACATTGCATAGTTTGGTCGGAATAAAAGCGCAAATCGAGCAAAGTTGACCGCTTGGCTTTTTTTATTCCGCACCTGGCAGTCAACAATAGATAACCAGTAAATTGGAGTTTAGTATGAAAAAATTAACACCGAGAACCCCTTGGATTGCAGCCGCGCTTGGAGTGCTCTTATCGATGATAATCAGCACTTCAGCGATGTCTCAAACCGTCGACAGCATCCATTTCCTGATTCCAGGCGGTGCAGGCGGTGGCTGGGACGGCACTGCGCGCGGTACCGGCGAGGCACTGACCAAATCAGGTCTGGTCGGCAACGCCAGCTACGAAAACATGTCCGGCGGTGGCGGTGGCAAGGCCATTGGCTTCCTGATCGAGAACGCTGAGAGCAATCACGGCACCATGATGGTCAACTCAACCCCGATCGTAATTCGATCGTTAACCGGCGTTTTTCCGCATAACTTTCGCGATCTAACGCTCATCGCCGGCACGATCGGCGACTACGCTGCCATTGTGGTCGGCAAGGACAGTCCATTGAATTCAATGGCAGACCTGCTGGCTGTCTACAACGCAGATCCTTCCGGAACTGCAATTGGCGGCGGTTCAGTACAGGGCGGCATGGATCACCTGGTTGCAGCAATGGTCTTTGAAGCAGCCGGTGTGGACTCAACCGGGGTGAAGTACATTGCCTATGACGCGGGTGGCAAGGCAATGGCAGCGCTCTTGTCTGGCGAAATTGTTGCACTGAGCACCGGCTTTTCTGAAGCAGTTGCGCTGGCCAACGCTGGTGAGGTCAAGATACTGGGCGTAACTTCCAATGAACGCGTTGGTGCCTTTGACGCCGCTCCAACCATGATGGAGCAGGGTATTGATACCATGTTCGTAAACTGGCGTGGTTTTTTTGGCGCGCCAGGCCTGCCTGCCGATACTCTGGCAGCGTACCAGGATGTGCTGGCGAAAATGTACGACACTCCAGAATGGGAGGACGTGCGTGCGCGCAACGGCTGGGTTAACGTACACAACTCAGGTGCCGATTTTCAGTCATTTCTGGAAAATCAGGAACAGGTGATCGGCGACCTGATGCGTAAGCTGGGTTTCCTGTAAGCAATTGATCTGACCGGACACGCTCTCAAAGGCAGAGCGTGTCCGGCTCAAGCGGCTGTCAGCCATGGGACTTGACCGGTATATCGCTCTGATATTTCTGCTGGTGTGTGCAATTTATGGATACACCGCGTTTTTCACCATGGATCATGGGCTTGCGCCAATCATGCAGCGCAACCCCGTGTGGCCGAGTACGTTTCCCAAGGTGTTGAGCGTCGCGGGAATCCTGGTGGGACTGTGGATTTTGCTGGGCTTTGAAAAGTCAGGTACATCATCCAAAGCCGAAATCGATTACCGTCGACTGACAGACTACAAACTGGGTCAGGCCATCTTGCTGCTGGCTTTGATGGTTGTTTATGCGCTCGTCTTAAGACCAGCCGGCTTTCTCCTCGCAACAGCCTTATTCTTGATTTTGACCTCGGCGGTGCTCGGTGAGCGCAGATGGCTGATGATGATTGTCGTTGCCGTTATTGCGAGCGGTACGGTCTGGTATCTGGTAGATCAGGTGCTCGGCGTCTACATGAAACCGCTGCCGAGATTTCTGATGCAGGTGTGACGTAAGGTGATCGAAGGCATCCTGATCGGGCTGACCACAGCCTTTTCTCCGATTAACCTCGTGATGGTTGCAGGGGGCTGTCTGATCGGTACGTTCATCGGCATGCTGCCCGGTCTTGGACCCATGTCCATCATCGCGATCATGATTCCGATTGCGATTAATATCGGTGATCCGTCTGCAGCACTGATCCTGTTGGCCGGGGTCTACTACGGGGCAATATTTGGCGGTTCAACCTCATCCATTTTGATCAATGCGCCAGGTGTCGCGTCGACGGTTGCCTCGAGTTTTGATGGCTACCCGCTTGCCCGGCAGGGAAAGGCAGGCAAGGCTCTGACGGTAGCCGCAAT